>CAXUEM010000067.1:0-854 GCA_964249885.1 uncultured Hymenobacter sp.
CTCTGCTGGCTACAACCTCGGGCTCTTGTAAGCGCCCTTCGGTGTGCAGGTGCGCAAACTTGGCAGCTTCAGAAAACTGAGCTTCATCCGCCGCGCGAATGTGCTCTTGCATGGCGGTATCGAGTACGCCGGGCGACAACGCCCGGACCCGCACGCCGGAGCCGCGCAGGTCCTGTTCTTTTTGCACCGTCTGGCTCAGCGCATTCAGCGCCGCTTTCGAAGCTGAGTAGGCGCCCCAGCCATCGACGGCGCGCTGGGCGGCGCCGGAGCTGATGTTGAGGATGGTGCGCGGCACTGTCAGGTTACCATAAGCGGCGAGAAAGCCGTTCATAAGCATGGCTGGCGCCACGACATTGAGGTCAAAGACGAAATTAAAATGCTCGCTTTTGTGGGTGCCGAAGTAGCCGATTTCGCCCAGCACGGCCGCGTTGTTGATGAGCGTGAGGCTGCTGGCATTTGGACGCGGTATAAACAATTTGTAAAGGTTATTTTCTACTGCTACTGTGTCAGATAAGTCCAAGGGCTGATGCTGGTAACGGGGGTGTTCGATGGTGGCGTGGCGCGAGATGCCCAGCACAGTGGTATCGGGCTGCTGGAGCAAGGTTTCGGCTAGGGCGCGTCCCAAGCCCCGGCTGGCACCAGTGATGAGGTAGTAATGCATGGAACTCAAAATGAAGTAGAAGGAACAGGCAGTTAACTATTACTATCTAGAAAGCGTGGCATAGTAAATTCTCGCAAATCATCTTGCAAGAACACACCTACTAACATCAAAATCAAAGAATATTCGGACTTATTCAACCAAAGTTGCGGGGTAGGTGGGGGCAGCGGCCAGGCTAACCGCATTTAAATAAGCT
>CAXUEM010000067.1:864-8383 GCA_964249885.1 uncultured Hymenobacter sp.
GCTCGACTTTTTCAATGGCTTTTTTTGCGCCTTTGTGCCTCAAAGTGCCCTGTGATATTGAACAAGTCTTTTGGCGTGACCTGCCTTTTAGTAAGTGCTCCCTGTTTAACTACGCTTAATGCCTTGTGGTGAGAATTTCTATGGGAAATCATTTTTTTAATCGAGGCGCCTATATTCGCAACTCAAATTAACTTTTTTTCAAAATTGCAGCCATATGAACAGAATTTTACAACTAGTATTCTTTCTGGTAATAGCCTTGGCCGGGCACGGCGCACAGGCACAGAGCCGTACAGTTTCGGGCACGGTGCTTGGCTCTGACGGCGGGGCTTTGCCAGGTGTGACGGTGCTCGTGAAAGGCGGCAGCCGTAATGTGGGTACCTCGACCGACGCCGCCGGCAAGTACTCCCTAACCGTGCCGGATGAGGCTCGTACCTTGGTGTTCTCCTATGTGGGCTACGCTAACCAAGAGGCAGCTATTGGTAGCGGTTCGAATATTGACATTACCCTCAAGGCCGATGCCACAGGCCTTGATGAGGTGGTAGTAGTAGGCTACGGCACGCAGGCGCGGCGCGACCTGACGGGCAACGTAGCCACTGTCAGCGGCAAGGAAATCAAGTCGCTGCCCGTGCAAAGCTTTGACCAGGCCCTGCAGGGCCGGGCCTCGGGCGTCAACATCACAACGCCTAACGGGGTGCTCAACGCCCCGCCGGTTATCCGCATCCGGGGTGTAAACTCGATTTCGCTCAGCGGGGCGCCTCTGTTCGTCGTGGATGGTATTCCGACCTTCAGCGGTAATAATTCGGCGGTAGCCAACGTGCCGAACAACCCGCTGGCCAACATCAACCCCGACGACATTGAGAGCATCGAAGTACTCAAGGATGCCTCGGCGGCAGCCATCTACGGCTCGCGCGCCATTGGCGGCGTTATTCTGATTACGACCAAGCGCGGTCGCAAAGGGCAGGCCCCGCGGCTCTCGTTCGATAACTGGGTGGGCGTAACTCAGCCGGTACGGCTGCTGGACGTGCTGAACGCGCAGGACTACGTGAACATCAAAAACGAGGCTGTGCGCAACCTCAACGCCAACCGCCGGGCCCTGGGCGCCCCTGCTACCAACGTAGAAGGCTTTAAAATCGGGCAGGATGCTAACGGCAACGACATCGACACGGACTGGTATGACTACGTGTACCGGACCGGCGTCTCGTCGAACCACAGCCTGAACTTTTCGGGTGGTACTGACCGTACGACGTATTACACGTCGGTAAACTATACCAAGCAGCGCGGCATGCTGGAAAACAACGAGTTCCGGCGCTACGGCGCCCGCCTCAACGTAGACCACAAGCTGTTCGACCGCGTCACGGTGGGCACCAACGTGAGCTACTCCAACAATCGTAATGACTCGCCGAACTCCGGCTCGGTGGGCGACGGCGCCTTCGGCACCGGTGGCCTAGGGCGCCTACCGCTGGTATTGCAGCCCAACGTGTCGCCATTCAACCTCGACGGCAGCCCCAATACCTCCGGCGCAGGTCTGGGCGCGGGCCCCAACATCAACCCCACCACGGGGGCCCCGCTGGTCGGTAACTTCTACAACCCGGTAGTGGAACTGGCCAACAACTACTATATATCGGAAAGCAACCAGATTCAGGGCAGTGTATTTGCCAACGTGGAAGTATTAAAGGGCCTGAACCTGCGCACGCAGTACGGCATCGATAATATCACGTTCGAGGACCGCTCGTTCCTGACCCCGCTTGGCGGCGACGGCTTCGCGCCGCAGGGTTCGGCAAGCAACTTCCTGCGTACTAATAAGCGCTGGAACTGGCAGAACACGCTGCAGTATGACCGCACCCTGGCCGAAAAGCATAACTTCTCGGTGCTGCTGGGGCAAGAGCAGCAGCAAACCGACGTGCTGCGCTCGGGCTTTAACCGCTCCCAGATAGCTGACCCGTTCTTCACCACCATTCAGGGGAACTTCACCAACATCGTTCCGTCAGGTGGCTTCCAGGGGGCCAACTACCTGGTGTCGTTCTTCAGCCGCCTGAACTACAATTATGCCCGCAAGTACTTGCTTACCCTAACGGCCCGGCGCGATGGCTACTCGGCGTATGCCCCTGACAATCGGTTTAAAAACTTCTACGGCGCGTCGGCTGGCTACGTCATTTCAGAAGAAGATTTCTGGAAAAACAGTGCCCTGGCTAGCAAATTGGACTTCTTAAAGCTGGTGGGCAGCTATGGCGAAGTCGGCAACTTTCAGGGCATCGAAGACTTTGCCACGCAGCAGCTCTACGAATCGGGCCTCTACGGCACCAACCCCACGCTCTACTACTCGCAGGCCGGCAACCCCAACCTGACCTGGGAAGTTGCTCGCAAAAGCGATGTGGGCCTAGCGTTCGGCTTATTCGGCAGCCGGCTGACGGGTGACATAACCTATTACCGCAACCTAATAGATGACCTAATTTTGGCCGTGCCCGCTGCTCCCTCGCTCGGCATTCCAAACCCGGCCGGACCGGGCAACCTGCAGGTGTCCATTCCGGCCAACGTGGGCGCAATGGTGAACAAGGGCATTGAGCTGAACCTGCGCTTCAACGCCATTCAGACGACCAAATTCAACTGGACGGTAAGTGGTAACTTCAGCACGCTCAAGAATGAGGTGCTGGAGCTGGCTAACGATGAGCAACGCATCCCTACTGCCACCTCGGGCCTAGAAACAGTCAATTTCACGACCGTGGGCCGTTCGGTGGGCTCAATTCTGGCCGTGCCCACGCCTGGCGTGAACCCGGCCAACGGCCAGCGCCTCGTGCAGCGGGCCGACGGCAGCCTCATTCAATACAACCACCAGGGCACGAGCGGCCCCGGCTCGACGGGTTGGACGCTGGTTTCGACCGGCGCCAACGTGCCGGCGCCTAGTCAGCTGGCCGACGGCGTATTTTACGGCCCGGTACTGCCCACTTGGTACGGCGGCCTCGACAACACGTTCAGCTACCGGGGCTTTGACTTGGGCGTGTTCGTGCAGTTCTCGGGCGGCAATTACATCTACAATGGCACTAAGTCCGGCTTGCACGACCAGCGGTTCTGGAACAACGCCACTGACATTCTGGAGCGCTGGACGCCTGAAAATCCCTCCAATGCCAAATACCCGCGCGTGGTGTATACCGACAACGTCTCGAACGGCTCGGCTCTGGTCTTGTCGTCGAATGTGGAGAAGGGCGACTTTGCTCGCCTGCGCAATGTGCAGCTGGGCTACACCTTTACCTCGGGCCTGCTGAGCAAGGTGAAGATGAACTCGGCCCGCGTGTACGTGCAGGGGCAGAACCTGGCCCTGCTGACCAACTACTCTGGCGTCGACCCCGAAGTCTCAACCAACGGCTCCAGCAACACTGGCGCCGGCGTCGACCGCAACTCCATCGGCCAGGCCCGCACCTTCACGGCCGGCGTTTCCCTGGGCTTTTAATCGCACCATCCCCTCATGACTATCATCGCAAAACGCATCACCCTGGCCCTGACGACGGGCCTGCTCACGCTGGGTACCTTCAGCTGCAGCGAGGAGCGGCTCAATCCTCGCCCGCAAGCTCAGATAGCAAGTACGGTGGCCTTCGATACGCCGGCTCGTATCCTGCTCCAAGTCAATAACCTGTACGATTACACGAAGGTCGGCGGCTTTCTCGGCGGCCGGGTGCAGGTGCATAGCGACATCCGCGCCAACGACTTCATCAATCGGACCTCGAACGGTGTGACGGGCCTGCTGGTCTGGAACCACACGGTCACGGAGCAGTCGCAGAACGATGTTATCAATACCTGGGGCTTTGGCTACAGCGCCATCAACCAGATAAACGTGTTTCTGGACGGCCTCACTACTAACACAGGCAAGTTCGTGGCGCCCGTCTTCCCGGCCACCTTCGCCGCAACGGCGCTCGGCTACCAGGGCGAGGCTCGGTTCTTGCGCGCCCTGTGCTACTACCACCTGCTGCAGTTCTACGCCCGGCCCTACGCCGACGGCAACGGCAGCAAGCCCGGCCTGCCGCTGCGCCTGAAAGGCGAAGTCAACAACGACAACAATGCCTTGGCACGGAGCACTGTAGCCCAGGTATACGATCAGATTCTGCTGGACCTGAAGTTCGCGGAAGACAACCTTCCCCTGACTCCCGCTGCTGGCACGGCCACCACGCGGGCACACCGCAACACGGCTATCGCCCTGAGAACGCGGGTGCTCCTAACCATGGGCCGCTATGCCGACGTCATCACCGAGGCCAACAAGCTCGTGCCGGCCGCGGCGCCGTTCGTAGCTCCCACCGGCGTAGCGCACGCGCTGAGCCCAACCTTGCCGCCCGTGTTTGCCGGTACGACAACGGAGAACATTCTGTCCTTTCCCTTCACGGCGCAGGATGCGCCCGGGGTTCAGAACCAACTAGCCTTTTACTTCCTGCCCCCGCCGCTGGGTAACGGCGAGTACAGCCTGAACCCTGGTGCCGGCGGCATCCTTAACGACCCCCGCTGGACCGCTACTGATGCCCGCCGCACCAATTTTGTGCAGGTCGTCGGCACGGAGTCGTATTTGCGGAAGTACCCCACCGGCACGCCCTACACCGACCCGGCCCCCGTGATTCGCTACGCCGAGGTGCTGCTGAACCTAGCCGAGGCGCGGGTGCGTTCGACCAACACCATAGACCCGCAAGCCCTAGCCCTGCTCAACGCCGTGCGCGGCCGCTCGAACGGCGGCGTCTATACGGCTGCCAGCTTCGCCTCGGCCGATGCTATGGCCGACGCCATCCTACTGGAGCGGCGCATCGAGTTCCTGGGCGAAGGGCTACGCAACACCGACCTGCTGCGTCTGCTTCAGCCCATCCCCGGTAAGGCAGCAGTGGGCGCCGTAAATCCCACCGACGCGCTCTACATCTGGCCGATTCCGAACACGGAGCTGGCCGCCAACCCCCTGATGACCCGCAACTAATCAGAGTGTAGGCTGCCCTGTCTGCTTATATAAAAGCGGGGGCCCCTGTATTGGGCCAGCCGCTTTTACGTTTTGCTAATGGAGTGTCTAACAAGAGCTTTTTTGTGGTTGAAATATTCGCTGAATTGGCTCCATAGGTCACGAGCCAGTATATTTTGTGCTACTCACAAAATATACTGGCTCAAATCCCGATTCTTCACCATATCCCGCAGGCGCTCCTCCACCAGTTCGGCCGTAATTCGAATGCGGGCGTTAGGCCCGATTTTGTCGGGTACGTCGAAGAGTAGCTCGTTGAGCAGGCGCGACATGACCGTGTGCAGGCGGCGGGCGCCGATGTTTTCGACCTCCGTGTTGACTTCGGCGGCAATTTCGGCCACGCGGACCAGGGCCTCGTCGTCAAAGGTCAGCTCGACTTCCTCGGCCTTGAGCAGGGCTTCGTATTGCTTGGTGAGGGCGTTTTTGGGGTGGCGCAGGATGCGCACGAAGTCGTCCTTGGTCAGCGGCTGCAGCTCAACGCGGATGGGGAAGCGACCCTGGAGTTCGGGTATCAGGTCGGAAGGCTTGGCGACGTGGAAGGCGCCGGCGGCAATGAACAGAATGTGGTCGGTGTTGACGATGCCGTACTTGGTATTCACGGCCGAACCTTCCACGATGGGCAGCAGGTCGCGCTGCACGCCCTGCCGGCTCACGTCGGGCCCGCCGCCGCCCTGGCCGCGACCGCCGCTGCTGGCCACCTTGTCGATTTCGTCGATGAAGATGATGCCCGCGTTTTCGGCCTGGCGCACGGCTTCTTCCTTCACTTCATCCATATCAACAAGCTTGGCAGCTTCTTCGTCGAGCAAAAGTTTGCGAGCCTCGGCCACGCTGACTTTGCGCTTGCGGGTTTTCTTAGGCATCATTGAGCCCAGCATGTCCTGCAGGCCCGACAGGGCGGCCTCATCCATGCCGGGAGGCGCCATTACGCCCACGTTGGGGCCAGCCTGGGCGACCTGGATTTCAATGCGCCGCTCATCCAACTCGCCGGCGCGGATTTTCTCGCGAAAGCGGGCGCGGGTGCGCTCGTTCAGCTCCTGGTCGGAGCCGGGCATGGTATCGTCGGCGCTGTCGGCGTCGCTGAGGGCGAAGCCGGGGCTGCGCGAGCTGTTACTCCCGGCTGGGCTCGCCCCGGCGGGTTGGCGCACGGGCGGAATCAGCGCGTCCAGAATGATGTCCTCGACGGCCTGGGCGGCCTGGGCCTTGACGGCTTCCTGGCGGCGGGCTTTCACGCGGTTGAAGCTTTGCTCGGCCAGGTCGCGCACCATGCTTTCCACGTCGCGGCCCACGTAGCCTACTTCGGTGAACTTGCTGGCTTCCACTTTCACGAATGGCGCATCGGCCAGGGCGGCGAGGCGGCGGGCAATTTCGGTTTTGCCCACGCCGGTGGCCCCAATCATGAGAATGTTGTTGGGCACAATCTCGGCCTGCATGTCCGCCGGGGCGTGCAGGCGGCGCCAGCGGTTGCGCAGGGCAATGGCCACGTAGCGCTTGGCTTCGTGCTGGCCCACAATGTATTTGTCAAGCTCCGCCACAATCTGGACGGGCGTCAGGAAATCTTGCATAGAAGGAGGGTTGCCGTTGGGTGCAGGCCTGCCTTCCGCCCGGCGTTAGCCCCGGCCGGGAGAAGCCAGCAGGGGGTACAGCGGCCGGGCGGAAGCCAGCCCCGCAGCCTACTCGCTTTTCTTGAAAAGCGTTTTACTTAACGTGAAATAATTGCTGGACCCCGCGGCCTGCAGCGTGGCGTGGGTATAGTCGAGCTGGAACTGGCTGATGCGCAGCATGGCCCCAAAACTCAGGCCCGCGGCGCCGCTGGTGTTGTCCAGTCGCAGCTCGCGGCGGGCCAGGTGATTGTAGCCGGCGCGCAGGTGAAAGCCGGTGCCCAGCAGCAGCTCGGCGCCCACCGTGAAGTGCCGGGCCAGGTTGTCGCCGAAGCTGCGCTTGGGCTTGGTTTCGTTGCCATCGGCATCGAGCGGGCCGCGCTGGTTGGGGTCAAAGTAGGTGATGTCCCAGCGCTGGAGCTGGTGGGCCGTGAGCGTGGCGCGCACCGGCATATGCTCGGGCTTAATGCTGGCGCCCAGCTGCACATCGAGCGGCAAGGCCCCCCGGCTGGCTCCCGGGTAGGGCGTGAGCTGGTAGCCGGCGTTGCGCACGGCCAGACTCACCGTAAAATCTTGGGTGGGGTGCTTGTAGAGCGCGCCCAGGTCGGCGGCCAGGCCTACGGAGCGGTTGCCGGCGATGCTCGACACGGCCAGTTTGGCTCCGGCGCCGAAGGTGAACTTGCCCTTGGTGTAGGAGTCGGCCGCGGTCAGGGCAAACTCATTCACCGAGAACGTGCCCAGGCTGTTGCCGACGGCGTCGAAGCTCTCGAAGTCACCGTAGCCCACGTACGTTAGCCCCAGCCCGAAGCGGCCGGTTTTTTCGGTGTTGAATACAAACGCCGCCGTGCTTTGCTTGATGTCGCTCACGTAGTCCACGTAGGTCAGGGCCAGGCGGCCATCCATGGTTTCGTTCAGCGTGGCGGGGTTGGCGAAGACCCTACCC
>CAXUEM010000067.1:8393-12086 GCA_964249885.1 uncultured Hymenobacter sp.
GCGCGGCCTGCCGGGCTCCGCCGGGCAAGGCCAGAAACGGCAGTGCCGTCCGGCCGCCCACCTGCTGGGCGGCGGCCGGGAAGGCAAGGAGAAAAGCGACTGCTACGCAAAAACCGGCGGAAAACTGCTTCATTGGTCTAAGGTAAGCAAGAATGAAAGCTGCCCGCCCGCAACGGCCGCGAAGCCAAAAAAGTACGCCATCTGCGGGCCGTCGGCCTACTGCACCTCCACGCTGGCGCCTACGGCCGGCACCGGCTCGTCGCGGATGGGCAAGAGCTGCGGGCGCGGCACCAGCTCTTCGAGCAGGGCCACGCGCAGCACATCGTCCACGCGGTCGGCGTAGTGAATGATGAGGCCCTTGAGATAGTCCGGGGGGATTTCGTCGATGTCCTTGCGGTTTTTGGGGCAGAGGATAATGTCGGTGAGGCCGGCGCGGCGGGCGGCCAGCAGCTTTTCCTTGATGCCGCCCACCGGCAGCACCTTGCCGCGTAGGGTGATTTCGCCGGTCATGGCCAGCTTGGCGCGCACCCGGCGCTGGGTGTAGGCCGAGGCGATGCTGGTGAAAATGGCGATACCCGCGCTGGGTCCGTCCTTGGGCACGGCGCCCTCGGGGAAGTGAATGTGCAAATCGTACTGCTCAAACAGCCGGTGGTCGATGCCGATTTCCTCGGCCCGCGAGCGCAGGTAGCTCAGCGCCGTGATGGCTGATTCCTTCATCACGTCGCCGAGCTGCCCGCTGAGCGTGAGCTTGCCGCGGCCCCGGCTCAAGAGGCTTTCCACGAACAGAATGTCGCCGCCCACGCTCGTCCAGGCCAGGCCCGTGACCACGCCGGCCGTGTCGTTGTCCTGGTACAGGTCGCGGTCAAACGTCGGGGCGCCGAGGATTTTGCGCACCTCGGCCGGCTCCAGCAGGGGGGGTAACTGTTCCTTGCTGGCTTTGCGGCGGGCCAGGTTGCGGGCCAGGGCGGCCAGCTTGCGCTCCAGGCCCCGCACGCCGCTCTCGCGGGTGTAGTCGTCGGCCACGCGGTTCAGGGCCGCGTCCGTGATTTTGACTTCGGTTTCGCCCAGGCCGTGCTCGTGCAGCTGCTTGGGCCAGAGGTGCTTGCGAGCAATAAGCGTTTTTTCCTCCTGGGTGTAGCCGGTCAGGTCAATAATTTCCATTCGGTCGCGCAGGGCGGGCTGAATGGTGTCGAGCGAGTTGGCCGTGGCAATGAAGAGCACCTTGCTCAGGTCGTACTCCACCTCCAGGTAATTGTCGGTGAAGGTAGCGTTCTGCTCCGGGTCCAGCACTTCGAGCAAGGCCGAGCTGGGGTCGCCGCGGAAGTCGGAGCTGACCTTGTCGATTTCATCGAGAATGATAACCGGATTGCTGGCGCCGGCTTTCTTTATCTGGCTTAGAATGCGGCCGGGCATGGCGCCGACGTAGGTTTTGCGGTGCCCGCGGATTTCGGCCTCGTCGCGCACGCCGCCCAGGCTCATGCGCACGTACTTGCGGCCCAGCGCCGTGGCAATGCTGCGGCCGAGCGAGGTTTTGCCCACGCCGGGCGGGCCGTAGAGGCACAGAATCGGCGCCTTGAGGTCCTGCTTGAGCTTGAGCACGGCCAGGTATTCGAGGATGCGCTCCTTGACTTTTTCCAGCCCGAAATGGTCAGCGTCGAGGATTTTCTTGCTCGTCTTGAGGTTGAACTTGTCCTTGGTGTACTCGCCCCAGGGCAAATCGAGCATAAACTCCACGTAGTTCAAACTCACCGCGTAGTCGGGCGCCATGGGGTTGGAGCGCACCAGCTTTTCCATTTCCTTCTGGAAGTGCAGGCTCACAGTTTCGGGCCACTTTTTGTCGGCCGCGCGCAGCTTCAGGCGGTTGATGTCCTGGTCGGGACCGTCCTGGCCGAGCTCATCCTGCAGGGTTTTGAGCTGCTGGCGCAAGAAATATTCGCGCTGCTGGGCATCGATGCCGGTGTGGGTTTTGGTGCGGATGTCCTGCTTGATTTCGAGCAGCTCGGCCTGCTTGAGCAGGGCTTCGAGCAAGAGCCGGGCCTGGGCTTCGGCGTCGGGCGCATCCAGCAGGGCCTGCTTGGCGGGCAGCTCCAGCTGCACGTTCGAGGACAGAAACTGCACCAGAAACGCCGGCGACTCGATGCCGTCGAGCATAGCGCGGGCTTCGTTCGGAATGTCGGGGCTGAGCTCCAGCACCTTGCCGGCGGCCTCGCGCAGGGCCTGCAGCAGGCCGAGCTGGCCGGGGTCTTCGGGGTCGAGGGGCACATCGGCGAAGTAGCTCACCCGGGCCGAGAGGTGAGGCTCGAAGGTCAGTTCCTCTTCAATCTTAAACCGCAGCTGGCCCTGCAGAATGATGGTCACGTTGCCGTCGGGCTGCTCGATGAGCTTGAGGATGCGCGCCAGCGTGCCCACGCCGAACAGGTCGGCGGTGGCGGGGTCTTCGGCCTCGGGGTTTTGCTGGGCCACGATGCCGAGCAGGCGGTCTTTCTGGTAAATCTTGCGCACGAGCTTGGCGCCCTTGCGGCGCGTCACGGTCACGGGCAGCACCACGCCCGGAAACAGCACGGTGTTGCGCACCGGCAGCAAGGGCAGAGTGTCGGGCGCATCGGCTTCGGCGAGCAGGTGGTCGGGGTCGGCGGCGAGAATGGAAATGGTTTCGGGCTGCGAATCAGCTTCGCCCAGGCTGCGCGGGCTGCGACGACGGGAATTGGCGGACATTAAATCGAGTAAAAGCAGGCAGGGAGGGGGCCGGGTGCCAGTTTGGCAGGCGGCCGGCCGGGCGGCGCGGGCTGGTTGGCGCCCCCGGCGAAGGTACTCTACGGGTCAAGGGCCGTGCCAGCAGGGGGTAGCGTGACAAATAGCGCCGCACCCCCTGCTGGCTCCGCCGTAACTTGCAGGCTCAACAGCCGGCCGAACCAGAAACTTTGCCGCCCGCCGGGCGTTATCCTGTTATGAAAAAGAGACTTCAAATCAGCCTGCTAGCCCTGCTGCTCGGCCTGCTGACGGGCTTCGGCCCCCAGGCCGCCCAGGCCCAGTGCGTGATGTGCAAAACCCAGGTGGAAGCCGCCAAGCAGGAGCGCGACGACTACGACGTGGGCGGGCTCAACAAGGGCATCGTCTACATGATGAGCATCCCGTACCTGCTGATGGGCGCCATCGGCTACGTGTGGTACCGGCGCAGCAAGCAAGCCAAAAAGGCGCGCGCCTAGCAGCGCCCGGCGCCCTTCCAAACTCCTTTTCGCCCGGCGACCCCGCCGATTCAGGCTGAGCAGCAACTGCTCGCTGAATTTTCGGGGCCGCCGGGCGAAACCGTTTATAGCTTGCGGGCCGGCAGCCGCGCACGACTTTTGCGTGAGCCGCGGCCGGCTTGTACCTGACTCTTTCTTTTCGTGCGGCGCCTCCTGGCTTTCTTACGTTTTTCGCCCCCAAACCTGCTGGTTGCGGCCGGGCTGTGCCTGGCCCTGGGCTACTGGATAAGCCGCCCGGGCCAGGACCTGGAGCTGCCCCGCGCCGACGCCGCCCGCCTACGCGGCCTCGTGGAGCAGGCCAAGGCCACCGCCCGCCGCGAAACCGCTGCCCTGCTGGCGCCGGCCCAGGCGGGCCCGCTCAGCTTCCGGCAGCTGCTGGGCCGCACCAGCTACCCCACCTTTATCTTCGAGAACGGACAGCTGCGCGCCTGGACCGACTCCAGCCTGC
>CAXUEM010000068.1:0-4273 GCA_964249885.1 uncultured Hymenobacter sp.
CCCCACGCTGCACCCCAACCCGGTGGGCGAGGCCGAAAGCGTGTGGCTGCACTCGCCCACTGCCCTCGCCGGCGCCATCGTGCTCACCGACGCGCAGGGCCGCCCGGTGCGCTCCTGGCCGGCCACCGGTCTGGGCCCGGGCCGGGGCCCGGCCATTGAGTTGTCGTTGCGGGGGCTGGCGCCGGGCTTGTATCTGCTGCGCACCACTGATGCTTCCCAGCGGCCCAGCATCACCAAAATCAGTTGCCGGTAAGGGCCGCGGGGCCTGCGGGCCGGGCGCTCCTCGCTGCTGCTGGCCGCTGGTGCGCGGCGGCTGGCATTTTCAACCGAGCTTTGTCGCCGTTTCGATGGTCTTCCCTGGTTTTCCTCGTATGATAAACAAAGTAGTTTCCGACGCCCAAACTGCCCTCGACGGCCTCACTGACAACTGCACCCTCATGCTGGGCGGCTTCGGCTTGTGCGGCATCCCCGAAAACGCCATCGAGGAAATCCTGCGCCGCGGCGTGCAGGGCCTGACCTGCATCAGCAACAACGCTGGTGTGGATGATTTCGGCATCGGCCGGCTGCTGCAGACCCGGCAGGTGCGCAAGATGATTTCGAGCTACGTAGGCGAGAATGCCGAGTTTGAGCGCCAGCTGCTTTCGGGCGAGCTGGAAGTCGAGCTGATTCCGCAGGGCACGCTGGCCGAGCGCATTCGGGCCGGCGGGGCGGGCATTCCGGCCTTTTACACGCCGGCTGGCTACGGCACCGAAGTGGGCCAGGGCAAGGAAAGCCGCGAGTTCAACGGCAAGATGTACCTGCTCGAAACTGGCCTGCGGGCCGATTTTTCCTTCGTGAAAGCCTGGCGCGGCGACACGGCCGGCAACCTGATTTACAAAGGCACAGCCCGCAACTTCAACCCCATGATGGCCACCGCCGGCCACATCACGGTGGCCGAGGTGGAGGAGCTGGTGCCCGCCGGCGCGCTGGACCCCAACCAGATTCACACGCCCGGCATCTTCGTGCAGCGCATCTTCGAGGGCCAGAATTACGAGAAGCGCATCGAGCAGCGCACCGTGCGCCCGTAGCCCGGAGGGCCCGCCCCGCAGCAAGCTCTTTTTTCATCCCCCTGCTGGGCCAATGCGTAGGCTCGCAGGAGTCAGCTCATTCCGAATTAAACTAATATGCTTGATAAACACGGCATTGCCCGGCGCATCGCCCAGGAGCTGCGCGACGGCGCCTACGTCAACCTCGGCATTGGCATTCCGACGCTGGTGGCCAACTACATTCCCGCCGGCGTCAACGTGGAGCTGCAAAGCGAAAACGGCCTGCTCGGCATGGGCCCGTTTCCCACGGACGCCGAAGTTGATGCCGACCTCATCAACGCCGGCAAGCAGACCGTCACCACCCTGCCCGGCTCGAGCATCTTCTCCTCGGCCGACTCTTTTGCCATGATACGCGGCGAGCACGTGGACCTGACCATCCTCGGCGCCATGGAAGTGAGCGAGCACGGCGACATTGCCAACTGGAAGATTCCGGGCAAGATGGTGAAGGGCATGGGCGGCGCCATGGACCTGGTGGCCTCGGCCAAAAACATCATCGTGGCCATGCAGCACGTGGCCCGCGACAGCTCCAGCAAGCTCTTGCCGCAGTGCACCTTGCCCATCACCGGCCTCGGCTGCGTGAAGAAAATCGTGACCGAGCTGGCCGTGCTCGATGTGCTGCCGCCCGAGGCCGGCGGCGGCTTCCTGCTGGTCGAGCGCGCCCCAGGCGTGAGCGTGGCGCAGATTCAGGCGGCCACTGCGGGCCGGTTGGAGCTGCCAGCAGGGGGTGAGGTGCCGGAGATGATTCTTTAGAATATACGTGCCGGCCCTGCCCGGGAGCGCCTATTCAGATTAGCCTGCTGGCCGGACGTCCCTGGCCGGTTGTTTGGCATGCTGACGCTGGCAGAACTCCGTTTTAGAACTATATCGGGAAAATATCGGCGACAGTTTAAGGTAAAAAACATTCATTATGGAAATAACCTTACTTAATCGCCTGTTTCCACTGTTCATCGCGTTGCTTTCCCTGGAGAGCTGCCAGAAGAAAGGCTCGCCGGCACCGGCAGCTACAGCGCCAATTCAAGTTGTGCAAAGCACCCGGGCCAAGCGGGTTTACGCCGTGCTTGGCTCTTCCACGGCTGAGGGTGTCGGGCCCGGAGTTTATGACTCCAGCTGGGTTGGGCGTTGCGTAGCTTACCTGCGCGCTACCGTTCCTTACCGCCGGGACTCTGTCGTAAATCTGGCTAAGGGAGGCTACACTTCGGCCCAGATTCTGCCTTCCGGCGATGCTGCCCGCAACATTACCAAGGCGCTTAGCTTGCAGCCCTACGGCATTATCATCAACATGCCGACCAATGACATTGCGAATGGCGTAAGCGTAGACGAGCAGATGAAAAACTTCGCGCTCATTGCCGATTTGGTGCGCAAGCAGAACGTAGAGCTGTGGGTCACCACCTCGCAGCCCCGCAACCTGAATGAGGCCGGCCGGGAGAAGCTCAGGGAGCTGAAAGACAAAATCTCTGCTGCCTACGGGCAGCACACCATCGATTTCTGGACAGACATTGCCCTGCCCGATGGCAGTATTAAGCCATTTTTCGGCACCGGCGACGGTATTCATCTGAATGCTGCCGCCCACCGACTGCTTTTTTCGCGCGTAAGCCAAAAAGTCTTTCCACGCTAAAGGCGTTCTGCTAATCGCAGCCAGTAGCCTGACTCAAACAGGCGCCTATTGTCCTAGAAATGGCGGCGGGTTGTGAGCCCGCCCTGCGCGTGAGCTAGCCGGCAGCCAGGCTACGAGCCTGACGCCGGGCTGGCCTGCGCTGCCGCTGTTGGCTTGGGCGCCGTCAGCAGGCCAACCACAAAGGGTTGGTAGCGCTTTTCCAGAAAATAAGCTATTCCGTACGTGCCGCCCAGATACATCAGCAAGCTGGCCTCGGGCGTCAAGTAGCTATTCAGAACTGGCAGGGCCTGTATAAACAGGCAGGCCAGCGGAAAGTGCACCAAATAGATAGAATAAGATATAGTACCAACTTGAGCAAATACCTGCTTCAGGCCGCTGGCCTTTAGTTGGAAAGGAAAGAGCATCAGTACCAAGCTGCAGCCAAACAGCGAAGCTGGCCATAGCATTTCGGCGGGCAAACGGCTATAGTAAGCCAGGCGAAGCAGCCGCACCAAAGGCAGCAGGTAGGTGAACACCAGAATAAGGGTGTGCCCTTTAAATTTTTTATTGTTGAAGGAATATAAAATAAGAAAGCACAGCGGAATGAACTGCAGGTCACCTAGTTTTACCCAATAAAGGTTAACATCGGCGGCTTTGTGAAGGGACGGTATTGGCAATAGATTAATAACATATGCTCCGCCCTCCACTTGGCTGTAGCACAGGATGAGGAGGGTCAGCCCAATAAAGTAAGAGGCCGGATACTGAGCATTGGCAAACTTATGCTTTGCCGTGAACAACCCCACCGCCCAGAACGCCAGCCCGAAACAATAGGAAATCAGTACCGGAGCCGCTGTGTGCGTGGCTAGCAGCAGCATACCAGCGCCTAATGCGGTACCCAGCACAGTAAGAGGTTTTAACTGAAAAAAGGAAACTAGCGCAAAACATAAATAGAATAACACTTCGAAATTCATGCTCCACAGAGGGTTATTCTCATATATTACTTTGCAAAGTATGTTCTGCGTAAAGGTCAGGTGCGCCACCAGCCCCGTTAGCCAGTGCTCTTTCGTGGTAATAGTAAAGCTAAATAGTACCACTAAAGCGTAAGCGGGGTACAGCCTCCAAAACCGTTTTTTTAAAAATACCTGAATGGCTGACCAGTCAATAAACTGTTTTTTGTTGCTCACACCAATCACAAAGCCTGACAGCATAAAAAATAACAAGGTCCTTACATTTCCTTGTGGGCGAAAGGATGTGTAGGCTCGGTAAGCTGGGTCGGTCTGAATGAGCATCCCCAGGTGGTTCCAGACAACAGCTACGCAGGCCACGCCGCGCAGAATCTGTAGGTTAAGCTTGGCTTGCTGGGAAGCAGTTGCTGCCAATGGCAGAAGCGCAGGTTTTATCGCGGTAACGGACATTTAAAAAATAATTTCGCTTTCGAGCTGAGCTGAAAAGCGGCTACTTGATACTCGACCGACTCTTTTGGCCTGCTCCGGCTAAGTGAAGCAGCCGAACTGGTAATTACTGTCTGCTCTCCACTAGTCCTGGCCCCTGCCCCGGACGGGGTCCCCCCTGCTGGCCCTGGGGACCGGGGCGG
>CAXUEM010000068.1:4283-12065 GCA_964249885.1 uncultured Hymenobacter sp.
GAGAAAAACCGCCGCTCAAGAGTATGACCGCCGGAAACAACTGACACATTCTGTATTTAAACTCACTCCCTTGGCAAGAAAATACAAAACAGTGCAGATATTATCTGGCCAGTTTCACCGCCAGCCGTGGCCATGCGAAGTCGCTCAAATCAACTGTGAATAAATGAGTTTTAATTGTACTATTTATGAAAACTCGCAATTAAACATTGTCCAGAAAATTCCTTTGCAAAGGAAAATTTCGCAAATGAAAGCGCAATTTATGACATATTAAGTTAAAATTAACGGCTGGCCACTTGTACTATTGCCTGACGCCGCAAAAACCACAAAACTATTGTTTCAAGTATCTACCTTTTAATGAATTAATTTCAATTACTATCTTAAATAAATCAAAATTTCGACTTATGACTGGCTTAGCCGATAGTGCGCCGCACCGGCCGCAGCCGCTACCGCACGAGCAGGGCGGAGCCGGTGCAAAGCAGCCCCGACTTGCGGCCGCAGTCTGCATCTTCTTGCCCCGCCCCTCGTTAGGTAGCCGGCCTTCCCCCTGCTGGCCGGCTATTTTTGTGCTTTCTACTCCTAGCTAACCCATATCAATGGCATCTACCAATTCCGGCAACAGCGCCATCGGCTCGCACGCCAACAAGGTGGGCAAGCCCAAATCGGCCATGGCCGCCTCGCTGGCCGACCCGCGCCTGACGCCCACCGCCGTGC
The DNA here is from genome assembly GCA_964249885.1 of uncultured Hymenobacter sp. GTDB lineage: Bacteria > Bacteroidota > Bacteroidia > Cytophagales > Hymenobacteraceae > Hymenobacter. The sequence continues at coordinate 4,995 of CAXUEM010000068.1, forward strand.
CGGCCCACAAGCTGGTCTTGCGCACGCTGCGCCGCTCCGACTTCAAGGCCATCAAGGAAATCATGGACAAGGTGTACTCCAACATGGAGGGCGCCTGGGCGGCCGACGAGTTTGCGGCCCTGATTCGCAAGTTTCCCGAGGGCCAGATTGGCATTGAGGACAACGGCCGCCTGGTGGCCGCCGCGCTGGCCATCATCGTGCAGTACTCGGACTTCGGCGACCGGCACACCTACGCCAAGATTACCGGCCACGGTAAATTCGACACCCACGACCCCGACGGCGACACGCTCTACGGCGTCGACGTGTTCGTGGACCCCGAATACCGCTCGCTGCGCCTGGGCCGCCGCCTCTACGACGCCCGTAAGGAGCTGTGCGAAAACCTGAACCTGCGCGCCATGGTGGCCGGCGGCCGCATCCCCGGCTATGCCGCGTATGCCAACGAGATGACGCCCGCCAAGTACGTGGAGATGGTGCGCAACAAGGAAGTTGTGGACCCCATCCTCACCTTCCAGCTCTCGAACGAGTTTCACGTGCGCAAAATCATTCGCGGCTATCTGCCTTATGATTCGGAATCCAAGGCGTTTGCCACCCTGCTGGAGTGGATAAATGTGTATTACGAAGAGACGGAAAAGCTAATTGGCAACCAGAAAAGCAACGTGCGCATCGGCATTGTGCAGTGGCAGATGCGCGCCACCCGCAGCCTGGAGGATTTGCTCCAGCAAATCGAGTTCTTCGTCGACACCGTGTCGGGCTACAAGTCGGACTGCGTGATGTTTCCCGAGTTCTTCAACGCCCCGCTCATGGCCCTGACCAACGAGGACTCGCCCTCGGTAGCCATCCGGGCCATGGCGGCCTTCACCGGGCCCATCAAAGCCAAGATGATGGAACTGGCCGTGAGCTACAACATCAACATCGTGGCCGGCTCCATGCCCGTCTACGAAGACGGCCGCCTGAGCAACGTGGCCTTTCTGTGCCGCCGCGATGGCACCTACGACGAGCAGTTCAAGCTGCACGTGACGCCCGACGAGGCCTCCTACTGGGGCATGCGCGGCGGCGACAAGCTCAAGTGCTTCGACACGGACTTCGGCAAAATCGGCATTCTGGTGTGCTACGACGTCGAGTTTCCGGAGCTGGCCCGGCTCTTGAGCGAGGAAGGCATGAAAATTCTGTTCGTGCCCTTCTGGACCGACACCAAGAACGCCTACCAGCGCGTGCGCCTCTGCGCCCAGGCCCGCGCCATTGAGAACGAGTGCTACGTGGCCATCACCGGCTCGGTGGGCAACCTGCCCCGGGTCGAGAACATGGACATTCAGTACTCGCAGTCGGCCGTGTTCAGCCCCAGTGATTTCGCCTTCCCGCACGACGCCATCGTGGCCGAGGCCACCCCGAACACCGAGATGACCCTGATTGCCGACCTCGACCTGGACCTGCTCAAGGACCTGAACACCAGCGGCGCCGTGCGCAACCTGCGCGACCGCCGCAAGGACCTCTACTCCGTGAGCTGGACCAAAAAAGCCGAGCGCGAGGAAGAAGTTCTGCCGGCCGCCGAGGAAAAGCCCGCCCGCGCCAGCCGCCGCAAGGCCGTGGCCGCCGGGTAAACTACCGGGCATCAGGTGAGCTGAGTTAGTCATGAAGCGGGCCATCCGGCAGGGTGGCCCGCTTTTGCGTGCGGCCCCGCCAAGGCTTTGCCGGGCACCGGCCCTACCCCCTGCTGGCCCGGGCGGGGAAGCTGAAAGTCAAAAAAATATAGGCTGACCGCAGTCCATTTTGTTGGCCGCCGCGTACCTGCCTGCGTAGTTCATTCTTCCGCCTCAGTTTCTCTTATAAGCCAACCCTTACTTCACGTTTTTCATGCGTAAATCTTCTACTCCGCGGCCGACGGCCCGGTTAGTTGCGGCCCTGGGCGTAGCCCTGCTGGCCGCCGGTCCGGCTTCGGCCCAAACCGTGTATGGCCTTGCGTCGTTTGCTACCGTCAACTTGCCGCCCCCTTCGCTGGTCACGTTCAGCGCCACGGCGCCGGGCACGTTCACGGCCACGCGCGCCATCACGGGCCTGACGGCCGGCCAGACGCTGGTCGGGCTGGACTCGCGGCCCAACACCGGGCAGTTGTTCGCGCTGGGCTACAACCCCACCGGCACGCAGTCGCAGCTCTATACCCTGGACCCGGCCACGGGCGCCCTGACGGCCGTAGGAGCGGCGCTGACCCTGGACCTGGGCGCGACCACCAACCGCATCGGCTTTGATTTCAACCCCACCGTGGACCGCATCCGCGTGACGGGCAGCAACAACGCCAACCTGCGCCTCAACCCCACCAACGGCGCCCTGGTAGATGGCGACGCGGCCACGGCTGGCGTGCAGCTGGACCGCCTCCTGAACTACAACCCCGGCAACGCCACGAGTTCGCCCGCCGTGCCCGCCGACGCCAACGCCGGCCAGACGCCGGTCATTGGCTCGGTAGCATATGCCAACTCGTTTATTGGTGCCACCATGACGGTGCTGTATGATATTGATGAGGCCAAAAGCCTGTACACGGTCCAAAACCCGCCTAACGACGGCGTGCTCAATAGCCGCAACACGCTGACGGTGAGCACGGCCTCGGCTCTAGCCACGGACCTGGACATCTACTTCAACCCGACCACCCGCACCAACGCCGCCTACCTGACCATTGCCACCGGCACGGCCGCGGCGCCGGCCACGCAGCTCTACACGCTGAACTTTATGACCGGCGCCGACCTGACGGCCGTCGGCGCCGTGGGCCCGGCGGGCTCGCTGGTGACGGACATCGCCTTTGCCATCGAGCGGCCCGCCGCCCTGCCCGCCGTGACCGGGCAGCTGGCCTACGCCCTGGCCGGCACCAACCTGCTCACGTTTGACACCGCCAACCCCGGCCTGATTCGCTCTTCGGCGGGCCTCACGGGTGTGGATGCTACTTACACGCTGGTGGGCATCGACGTGCGCCCGCTCACCAACACGCTCTACGCCCTGGGCTACCGCGCCTCCGACCAGATGGCCCAGCTCTACACCCTGAACCCCGGCACCGGCGCCGCCACCGCCGTGGGCACCCCGCTGATGCTAGCCCTGGGCTCGGCCACCGATGCCATCGGCTTTGACTTCAACCCGGCCGTGGACCGCATCCGGGTTGTGAGTACCAACCGCGCCCACCTGCGCCTCAACCCCATCGATGGCACCCTCGTGGACGGCAACGCCAATACCGCGGGCGTGCAGTTCGACGGGCAGCTCACCTACAACCCCGGCAATCCTGGCAACCCGGCTTCGACCCCTCCGGTGGCCGCTGTGCCAGCCGATGCCAACGCCGGCGCCGTGCCCGCCATTGCCACCGGCGCCTACACGAACAGCTTTGTGAGCACCACCATGCCCGTCAGCACCCAGCTCTACGACTACGACCGCGCCCTCAACGTGCTGTCGGTGCAGGCCCCGCCCAACGATGGCATTTTGAACACGGCAGGCTCTTTGGGGCTGACCCTGAACGCCGCGCCCAGCGTGAGCCTAGACATCTTCAGCTCCGGCCTCGGCGCGAACACGGCGTATCTGACCGCCAACACGGCAGCCTCGACCAACAGCAACCTCTACACGGTGAACCTGACCACCCGCGAGACGACCCTAGTGGGCGTCATCGGGGGCGGCAGCGCCGTGCGCGACATTGCCGTGGCCGCTGCCACGGGCGTCGTGGTCACGGGCGCCCGCGACCGGGAGCTGGCCGCGGGCCTCGGCCTGTACCCCAATCCCTTCGCCGGCGCCACGCAGCTGCGCTTCGAGCTGGCCCGCCCGGCCCGCGTGCAGCTGCTGGTGAGCGACGCCCTGGGCCGCCACGTAGCCACGGTGCAGGCCGGCAAGCTGGCCCCCGGCGCCCACACGGTGCGCTGGAACGGCGCCGGCCAGCGCGCCGGCCTCTATTTCTTCCAGCTGCAGTTCGATGGCCAGCCGGCCGGCACCCGCGCCGGCGTCCTGACCGAGTAGTCTTTGGTCAGCCTGCTTTTCCATTTATTCTTGCTCAGGCGAAAAAGCGCCGGTCCGGTTTCGGGCCGGCGCTTTTTTTGGGTGGCGGCCTCACCCCCTGCTGGGCGCAGGCTTAGGCGCTGGCGCTGAGATGGGCGTGGTCGCGGAGCACGGTGCGCAGAAAGGCCTCGTCCGGCAGCTCGGTCTGGATGCCGGTGAGACTCTTGACCTTGTTGGCCACGTCGTTGAGCAGCAGGTAGTTCTGCTTCTGAGTGCTCTGGTACAGCAGCTGGCGCACCAGGCCCGCGTCGTGGTCCGTGAGCTGGGCGGCCTGCGCGAACACCACCTGGTAGCCGGCGGGCGGCATTTCGGTGGCCAGGGCCTGCCGCAGGTCGGCGGCGCGGCGCAGGCTGATGACGGCGGTGCCGGCGGCCATGTCGCCCAGGCGCTGCCCGCGGCCGTTGAGCAGAATGGTGAGCACGGCCACCCCGCCCAGACACATCACAATCTCGAGCGGGCGCAGCAGCCAGCGCAGCAGGTAGTCGCCGAGGCGCGGGGCGGTGCCGTCGAGGCGTACCACGCGCAGGTCGCGGGCTTTTTTGCCCAGGGTCTGGCCGTTAAAGGCAATTTCGCAGGCCAGCATGTAGAACAGCGTGGGCAGCACAAACAGCAGGCCCAGCCCGGCTTCGCCCACCAGTTCGCGGATGCCGCCCGCCATCACGGCGCAGAAGATTCCCCACACGAAGTACAGCGCGTAGTCGATGAGCGTGGCCAGCAGCCGGTCGCCCACGCTGGCCGTTTCGTACTCCAGCGTGACGTTTTGGGTGGTTTGAACGCGAATGGTAGCCATTCTTGCAAGTACTGATGACGAGTTACAAATTACGAGTTTTGGCTTGCGCACCCCCTGCTGGCCGGCGGGCGGCGGGCTGGGAGCGCAAAGGTGAACACGGATTCGGGGATGCCGGCCACCGAACCCGCTGCCCGGGCGGAGTGAGCAGCTAAGTCAACTCGTTTCCTACATTTACTTTTCCGATTGCTCCCCTTTTCCCTGGCAGCCGGCAGAGCGTTATGCGTGAGGCCCTTTTTCTGCGCCAGAACCAGGAGCGCTGGCGCCGCTACGAAACTCAGCCCGCCACCCACCCCGATGAGCTGGCCGCCCGCTTCGTGGCCCTCACCGACGATTTGGCCTACGCCCAGACCTTTTATCCTGCTTCGCCCACCGCGGCCTACCTCAACACCCTGGCCGGGCAGGTGCACCAGCGCCTCTACCAAAACAAGAAGGAAGGCCGTGGCCGCATCCGGCAGTTCTGGGCCACCGAGCTGCCGCTGGTGGTGGCCCGCAACCGCCGGCCGCTGGCCCTGGCGGCGCTGGTGTTCGCGCTGTTTGCCCTGGTGGGGGCCTTATCGGCGGCCTACGACGACACCTTTGTGCGCGTGGTGCTCGGCGACGCCTACGTGAACCGCACCCTGGAAAACATTCACCGCGGCGACCCGATGGCCGTGTACAAGAGCGAGGACGAGACGCCGATGTTTCTCTTCATCACCCTCAACAATGTGCGCGTGGCCCTGATGACCTTCGCGGCCGGCATCACGGGCGGCGCGCTGACCTTGTACATGCTCTTCACCAACGGCGTGATGCTGGGCTCGTTTCAGTTTTTCTTCTACCAGCAGGGGGTGCTCAAGGCCTCGCTGCTCAGCATCTGGATACACGGCACGCTGGAAATTTCGGCCATCGTGCTGGCCGGCGGCGCGGGCTTCGTGCTGGCGCGGGGCCTGCTGTTTCCGGGCACATTCAGCCGCCGCGAGGCCTTCCGCCATTCCGCGCGCGAAGGCCTCAAGCTGGCCATCGGGCTGGTGCCCATCTTCGTCGTGGCCGGTTTCCTGGAGGGCTTCGTGACGCGCCACACCGAAATGCCGGTCGCGGCCAGCCTGCTTATCATCGGCTCGTCGGCGGCGTTCATGGGCTGGTACTTCGGCTTCTATCCCTACCAGGTGCAGCGCCGCCTGGCCACCGCTACCTCCTAACTTCTACCTCTTGCCTTCTCATGACGCCAAGCTTTACCCAGGAATCAGATTTTCGTCGGGAGCGGGAATTTGGTCAGAAAATCAGTGCCGCGTTTGATTTTATCCGGACGCACTGGCGGCCGCTGGGTCGGGTGCTGCTCTACACCGTGGTGCCGGCCGCCTTGGCCTACGGCGTGCTGAGCTCGGTTTTGCAGCTCACCCTGCTCAACAACTCCCTACAAAGGCTGAACGACGCCAGCCGGGTAGGGGCCCAATTCAACTGGAACGTGACGGGCGCCATGATGAGCTCGCCGGCTTACTGGGTGAGCACCCTGCTGGGCGCCGCTTTTTTCAGCCTCTTCATCCTCAGCATTTATGGCTACGTGCTGTGCTGCCTGCGCGGCCCGGGCGGTACTGCAACGGCCACCCCCATCACCGTAGCCGACGTGTGGCCCATCATCCGCCGGGAGTTTCTGAGCACGGTGTTCTCCACGCTGGGTTTGTACCTGATTATCATCCTGAGCATGTTTCTGTTCATCATTCCGGGCATTTACATGGCCGTTACGCTGAGCTTGTTCTACATCGTGAAGCTGGTGGAAGGCACCAGCTTCAGCGACACCGTGGGCCGGTGCTGGAATCTGATTAAGGGCAAATGGTGGTCGACGTTCGGGCTGATAATGGTGATGCTGCTGCTGGTATATGCCCTGCTGTTTCTGGTGGGTCTGGTAACCAGCGTTTTTAGCGGCAGCCTGGTGGCGCTCATGCCCCGGATGGCGGGCCAGCTGCCGGCCGTGTTCACGGTGGTTGTCACGGTGCTCACCATGGCCCTGATGCTATTTGTTTATCCGCCCCTGCTGCTGGCCCTGGCGTTTCAGTACTTCAACCTGGTGGAGCGCCGCGAGGGCCTGGGCCTGCGCAGCCTGGTGAGCCAGCTGGGCCAGTCCGCCCCCGCCGCGCCGCGCAATGCCAGTTTGCGCGCCGACGAAGAGGGCGAATACTAATATTAGAATAAGCACCACGCACCGCTTCCTATAAGTCGGTCTTGTTTCCCTTCGCATTGCCTTCCCGGCTCATGGCATTTCCCGCGGCGCTTGCTGTTCATTTTTATTC
>CAXUEM010000069.1:0-1967 GCA_964249885.1 uncultured Hymenobacter sp.
GCGGCAGCGACCCTACATCGTGCTCAAGTGGGCCGAGTCGGCCGACGGCTTCCTGGCCGGGCCCTACTTTCAGCCGGTGCAAATCAGCGGGCCCCAGGCGCGGCTGCTTACGCACAAGTGGCGCACCGAGGAAGCGGCCATCCTGGTGGGCACGCGCACGGCCCTGCACGACAACCCGCGCCTGAGCGCCCGCGAGTGGCCCGGCCCCCAGCCCGTGCGCGTGGTGCTGGACAAAAACCTGAGCTTGCCGCCGGCGCATAATCTCTTCGACTCTTCCCAGGCCACGCTGGTGTACACTTACCGGGAGCGCGCCGGCCGCGAAAACTTGGAGTTTGTCACCCTGGCTGAGCCCGCCCACGGCCCCGGCCAGATAGTAGATTTGCTGCCCCCCCTGCTGGCCGATTTGCACCGCCGCGGCCTGCAGTCGGTGCTGGTAGAAGGCGGACCTACGGTGCTTAACTCCCTGCTGGCCACCGGCCTATGGGATGAGATGCGCGTGTTCCGTAGCCGCCACAAAAAACTGGGCGCCGGCATTGCGGCCCCCAAAGTGAACCTAACCGGTTTGCAAAGCACCGAAACCGCGGGCGACGACGAGCTGTTGCCATGGCTGAAATAGCGTCGGGGCTTCGCGTTACGGCACCCCGGCACTTCCCCTCCCCAAAACTGCAGAACTTTATCATGGCCGAAGACCTCACCCTCACCGCCACCACCAAAGCTGACCGCTACGCCGAGCTGCGGCCCCAGTTGCTGGCCCTCACCACCGGCGAACCTGACCTGACGGCCAACCTGGCCAACACGGCCGCCGCCCTCAAGGAGGCGTTCGGGTTTTTCTGGGTGGGCTTTTACCTGGTGAAAGGCGATGAGCTGGTGCTGGGGCCGTTTCAGGGGCCGGTGGCCTGCACCCGCATCCGGCGCGGGCGCGGGGTGTGCGGCGCCAGCTGGGCCCAGGCCCAGACCCTGCTGGTGCCCGATGTGGAGCTGTTTCCCGGCCACATTGCCTGCAGCAGCGCCTCGAAGTCGGAAATCGTGGTGCCCATTCTGCGCGACGGGCAGGTGCTGGCAGTGCTGGATGTGGACAGCGACCAGCTCAACGACTTCGACGCCGACGACCAGCAGGCGCTGGAAGAACTGGCTGAAGTCGTGGCCCAGTGGTTTTAAGGCTGCCGGCTGGCGGGTAGCGGGAGCCGGAGTTGCGGATGGTGAACGGCCGGCGGCGTAATGCTGCCGCCGTTTGCGCGATGCACCTCCAACTATAGCCCTTCGGGCCCGTTGAAAGTGGTTCTTACTCCTGACAACCAGCAACTGCCAACTAACCATTATCCCATGAAAAAGCATTTTCACCTGCTCGGCGACTGGCGCCGCAACGTGCTGCTGGTGGCCGCCGCCGGCAGTCTGGGCCTGACTTTACCGGCCTGCTCCGGCAACGACACCAGCACCGAGGGCGCCGGCGGCGACTGGGGCGGGCAAGCAGCCAGCCAGGCCCCGCCGCAAACCTTCAGCCAGGGCGTCATCAGCGAGCTGACCGAGGTGAAGCCCGGCGAGTGGAAAATCACGGCCGAGCGGCCCGCCGGCAAGGAAGAAGTCGCCGCCATCCTCAAGCACTTCGACGGCAAGGTGGACACGCTACAAGGCCAGGCCCTGCAGCGGCAGATGCAGGACTACAGCCGCGCCAACCCCGAAAACCGCACTGGCAACTTCAGCATGATGAACGTGCTCATGTGGGGCGGTATCGGCTATATGGCCGGCCGCTGGCTCACGCCCAACACCAGCTATTACTCGAACCCCGGCATTGTGCAGCGCAACCAGGGCTGGCGCAGCAACGTGGCCCAGGAGCGCCAGACCCAGGGCCGCAGCTTTTTCGGCCGGGGCTTCAGCGGCTCGCGCGCGGCCGGCAACGCCGGCATCAGCGAAAGTCGCTCCACAGTGCGCTCGGCGCCGCGGCCCACGTTTCGCAGCGGCGCGCCGGC
>CAXUEM010000069.1:1977-11832 GCA_964249885.1 uncultured Hymenobacter sp.
GCAGTAATTCAATCGTTTTAACCATTGGTTAGTCAGCCCGCGAGATGCTTCGCTGCGCTCAGCATGACGTTCTGAATTATGATAAACCTGCTGCCCCTAACCGGGGAAATTGCGCCCGCCGTGCGCGCGCTAGGCTGGGACTGGGCCATCGAGGACACCTGCCAGAACTACGTGGCCCGCGAGGCCGTGCAGCTGCCCGAAACCGACGCCGAAACCCTGCTGGAAGCCGCCGACACGCTCTACGACATGCTGGTGCAGGCCGTGCCCGACGACTTGCCCGACGAGTTTCTGCGCCGGCTGGCCATCCCCGAAAACCTGTGGGCTGCCGTGCGCCACTCTTGGCACGACGAGCGCCACTGGCACCTCTACGGCCGCTTCGACCTGGCCCTGACCGCCGAGGGGCCCAAGCTCTTGGAGTTCAACGCTGACACCGCCACTAGCCTGCCCGAAACATCGGTGGTGCAGTGGGCCAGCCTGGTAGCCGCCGGCCAAACCGACGAGGAGCGTCAGGCCAACGGCCTCTTTGAGGGCCTGGAAGACCAGTTCCGTCACTGGCGCGGCCTCAACAACGACCTCTCCGACAGCCTCTTATTAATATACCTGCCTGACAGCGCCGAGGACGAGGCCAACTGCGCCGTGCTGGCCGAAGCGGCCCGCGCCGCCGGCTTCGCCGCCGTGCATGTGTGCCCGGCCGACGCCATGCGCGTATCGGTGCAGGGCCCCGACCGCGGCGTGTGGGCCCAGCCCAGCCTGGAGACCGACCCGGAGCAGTGGCAGAAGTTCGATTTCCTGTTCAAGCTCGTGCCCTGGGAAATTCTGGCCGCCGAAGAGCCCGAGCTGACGGCTGACCTGACCCAGCTGCTGCCCACCCGCAACGTAGTCATTGCCAACCCGGCCTATACCCTGCTGTTTCAGAGCAAGGCCCTGCTGGCTCACCTCTGGGACACGTTTCCGCACCACCCCCTGCTACTGGAAGCCAGCCTGCAGCCGCTGCGCGGCCACCACGTGCGCAAGCCGGTATTTGGCCGCGAAGGCCAGAATATAACCGAAACCCTGGCTGATGGCAGCACCGGCGCCAACCTGGGCGGCGAGTTCGGCCAGCAAACCCAGCTGAGTCAGCGCTGGGCCGAGTTGCCCACCGATGCCCAGCACCGGCGCTACCAGGCCGGCGTGTTCTGGGCCGGCGAGGCTTGCGCCCTGGGCTTTCGGCGCGAGGCCGGCCTAATTACCAACTTGTCGGAGTTCGTGCCGCACATGCTGGTCTGACTTCTCCCCGGGTCTGACAGCCGGGGGCTGAGCAGCCTCAAATCTGACCTTGCCCGGAGCGCAGCCGAGAACTGAAGCGCAAAACGGTGTGCCGCCCGGCCGCCGGGCACGTTCCGCTTATTCGCTAGCGCGTAATGCCTGGCCCCAGCAATAAGATGGACGCTGCGCCCACTAGCAAGGCTGCGGCAACCCACGGCCCGGAGAAGTGCAGCCTGCCGGCTGCATTAGCCGGCGTGGCCCGGCGGCTCGCGTAGCCGGGCACGAACAGCAGCCCCAGGGGAAGCAGCAGCGCCTGAGGCAGCGCCCGGTACAAGACGGCGCCTTCGGCCTGCTGGTCCAGCAGGGCAGTGGTGCCCGCAATCAGCCCGGCGGCGACCCAGGCGACGAAAACTAGTGCGTTCAGCCGCGCCCGGGGCCAGGCAAAAAAAGCCAACTGAGTGCTGAGCAGCCGCACCGTGCCCAGATAAACGGCTAGGCCAAAGGCCAGCAGGGCATACCAACCAGCCTCCGGCACCCGGAAATAACGCAGCGGCCAAGCCCAGTCGTCGGTTCGAAATGCCACATCAAACAGCAGCTGCCCGGCAAAATAAAACAGATTGAACGCGGCGGTGAGCAGCAAAAACAGCCGCGTGGAGGCCGCCATCTGCCGGCCGAAGCGCGCCGCCAGTAGCGCCAAGGCGCCCAGCAGCAGGTTGGCCAGCGGGCCGGCCAGGTCTATCCAAGCGCCCCGGCACGAACAGCGCACGAGCACCGAGGATAAAAAAATCAGCTGACCGCCCTGCCCTACGCAGGCGCTGGCATGCCCCAGCACATGATGCGCCACGTCGGCCGACACATACGCGCTGAGCCCCACGGCTGTCACCGTTGCGATGCTGTCCTGGTTGGGGTCGTCAGCAGCGAGCAGGCGGGCGGGCATAGCAGGCAGGGTGTTGGACAGATGAACGGCGACAGCGGCGGCTACCCGGCAGCGGGCCGCCACGCCGGCCGCTATTCAGCCCGGTGGAGTGCCCGCGCCTAGCTCCTAAACTGGCAGATAACCGTTTCGCCGCCCTTCACTTTCTGACCTAGCTCTACTTTCACCTCGGCGTCGAGCGGGATAAATAAGTCCACGCGCGAGCCGAACTTGATGAAGCCGAACTCCTCGCCCTGGCTTACTTCGTCGCCCTCGTTCACGTACCACACGATGCGGCGAGCCATGGCGCCGGCAATTTGCCGAAAGAGCACGAGCGGGCCCGACTCGCTTTCCACCACCACCGTGGTGCGCTCGTTCTGAGTCGAGCTTTTGGGGTGCCAGGCCACGAGGTAGTTGCCGGGGTGGTATTTGAAATACTTCACAATGCCCGAAATCGGGTTGCGCGTCACGTGCACGTTGATGGGCGACATAAACACGCTGATTTGCCGGCGCGTGTCGTTGAAATACTCGGGCTCGTGCACTTCCTCAATCACCACCACCTTGCCGTCGGCGGGGGCCAGCAGCAGGTCTTCATTGGTGAAGCGCTTGCGAAATGGGCTGCGAAAAAATTGCAGCAAAAGCAGAAACGCCAGCCCCGAGCAAACGGCAAAAATCTGATTGAACAGCCGCGAGGTATTGTATTGAAACAGAATCAGATTCGTTGCCACCAAAACCAGAATGGTAACAAACAAAATCCGACGGCCTTCTTTGTGAATCTTCATAAATCGCAGATGGTGCAGATGAAACCGCTGATTCCGCAGATGCAAACGGCTTGGATAAATCGCCGGTAGCGCAGACGTGAACGGCTTGCGGCCAAAACAGAAACGGCACTTGCCTTTTGGCTCGTGCCGTTTCTTCAAGACAAAATAACAACTGAATTAGATACGCAACGCCAGGAATATTGCTTCAAGCACTGCAATTTAATTTGATAACTGCCAAGAACAGGGAGTCCTCATCTGCGCTATCGGCTTCATCTGCCCCATCTGCGATTTAGAAGCCGCCGCGGAATTTGTAGGTCTGCGCCACTTTGTCGATGGCCACCACGTAGGCGGCGATGCGCATCGGAATTTTATATTTCTGGCTCGTTTCGTACACCTTCTCGAAGGCATCGGTCATGATGCGGTCGGCGCGCTCGGTCACCATTTCCAGGCTCCACTTGAAGCCCTGCTTGTTCTGCACCCACTCGAAGTAGCTTACCGTCACGCCACCGGAGTTGGCCAGAATGTCGGGCACCACCAGAATGCCTTTTTCATTAATAATCGGGTCGGCCGAGGCCGAAGTGGGGCCGTTGGCGCCCTCCACGATGAGCTTGGCCTTGATGTCGGCGGCGTTGTGCTCGGTGATGACGTCCTCCACGGCGGCGGGCACCAGCACGTCCACGTCGCAGATGAGCAGGTCGCTGGGGTCGGGCATGAGCGTGGCGCCGGTGTAGCCTTCGAGGCGGCCGTTGTGGGCGTTTTTGTAGGCCAGGGCCTCGTCGATGTTGATGCCGTTCTCGTTCCAGTACGCACCCGAGATGTCTGACACCGCTTTGATTTTCAAACCTTTATCAAACAGCAGCTTGGCCGCCCAGGAACCCACGTTGCCGAAGCCCTGCACGGCAGCCGATACTTGGTTAGGCTCCAGGTTCAGCTTCTTGAGAGCAGCCAGCGCCGACACCATCACGCCGCGGCCGGTGGCCTCGGTGCGGCCCAGCGAGCCGCCCATCACCAGGGGCTTGCCGGTCACGACGGCCGGCGAGGTCATGCCCACGGTTTTCGAGAATTCGTCCATGAGCCAGGCCATTTCGCGCGGGCCGGTGCCCATGTCGGGGGCCGGAATGTCGCGGTCGGGACCGAACACATCTTTCAAAGCCACGGTATAGGCGCGGGTGAGGCGCTCTACTTCGCCGGCGCTCATGGTGGTGGGGTCGCAGATGATGCCGCCCTTGGCGCCGCCGTAGGGGATGTCGACCACGGCGCACTTCCAGGTCATCCAGGCCGCCAGGGCCTTTACTTCATCGAGGTGCACATGCTTGTCGTAGCGAATGCCGCCCTTGCTAGGCCCCAAAATGGTGTTGTGAATGACGCGGTAGCCCTCGAATACGCGCACCTGGCCGTTATCCATGGTCACCGGGATGTGCACAATCACTTGCTTGTCGGCGGCTTTGAGCACTTCGTAGGTGGCCTCGTCCAGCCCGAGGATTTCGGCCGCCGAGTCGAAGCGCGACATCATGGATTCGAGCGGGTTTTCGCGGTCCACTTTGGGGGCCGGCTCTTTGTAAACGGTGGTGGCAGCTGCCATGAGCTAGAGGATGAAGGTTAGGGAGTGGGAATGAGGGCGCAAAGGTAAGGGAATGTACAACGGCGAAAAACCGGTTTCGTTGGCGGAGTCGGGCCAGCCAGCAGGGGGTCGCGCCACCAGCCGGTCCGGCCGGATGGCCCCAAGCCGTCCGACCGGCTGTTGTTTGCGCCAGCAGGGGGTAGCTGGAATTTACTTGGGCCAACAAAGGGCATCAACCCGAAGAACCGGATACGAGCCGGTCGGACGGCTAGCGCCGTCGAACCGGACCGCCTCGCGCCCTAGCGCCCGGCCAGCAGCTGCAGCAGCGCCAGCACCGGCAGCACCAGCAAAAACGCATCGAACCGGTCGAGCAGGCCGCCGTGGCCGGGCATAAACGTGCCCGAATCCTTCACACCCACGCTGCGCTTGAGCATGGACTCGGCTAAGTCGCCGAGCGGGCCGAAAACAGCTACTACCGCCGCCGCCGTGAGCAGGTGAGCCAGGGGCACATCGGGCAGCATGAATTTGAGCAGCCAGCCTACGAGCAGCGTTAGCAGAAAGCCGCCGGCCCAGCCTTCCCAGGTTTTACCGGGCGAGATGTTGGGCGCCAGCTTGCGCTTGCCCCAGGTTTTGCCGGCCGCATAGGCCCCGGTATCAGAAGCCCAGACGAGGAAGAACAAGGCGAAGACGCGACGGTAGTCGTAGCCACCTAGCTGCGTCTGAATTGTTTGCGCTGCTACACCATTATTTAATATAAGAGTCGAATTGTAAGAAATATTAATAAGTAAGCTCATCGGCAACGACACATAGAGCAAACCAACGAGCGTGACCCCAATATTTTCAAACGGTTTATCGTGGCGCGGCCAAAGAACGAGTTCCCGAATTATCAGGATTGGCGGTAGCAGCAGCAGTGGACTTAGTACCCACGCAAATGGAAGTATAACCGTGTGCCATCCCGCTTTCGCCGCGTAATTGACAGCAGTAAAGTCTGCATGAGCACCGAATTTAAGAAAAGCTATTGTCCCGAATTCATAGGCACCAAGCACCAACCCAATCCACGCCGCCGGCTTATATCCACCTGCCCGCATCATGCGGTAAAATTCCTTCAGCATCACGGCTTGCACCGCGCCAAAAAATAGCCCGAACGTCACCGGCCCGTACCACACGCAGCCCAGCAGCAAGGCCGCGCCGATGACGCCGTAAATCAGGCGCAGGCGCAGGTTGCTGGGGCCGGCTTTGTCGGGCTTGGTTTCAGCAGGGAGTAGGTCTGGATTCAATAGAAAACGAGTTGAGAAAGCCCGACAATGGAGTTTGAACCGGGCTTACGAAAATTGGCGACCCACCGCTGAGTCGTTTTGAGCGGCGGGGAAGTCGTCGGCCGGGCGCGGAGCGGCAGGCGTTTGGGTGGGCGCAGCGAGGCGCAGGCGCTGGTAAATCAGGTAGAGCAGGACTGCGCTCAGCAGGGCCGAAACCGCCACCCAGGGCCAGGGCAGCGCCTCGGTAGAATCCGGGTCGAAGGCCGCGCCCAGGGCGCCGCGTTGCTGCAAATAGAGCAGCAGAAGCTGAAAGCCGTTCTGGGTGAAGTGGGCGGCCATGGGCACCAGGATGTTGCCGCTCCAGTGGTACAGATACCCCAGCACCAGCCCCAGCACAAAGCGCGGGAAAAACCCGAAAAACTGAAAGTGAATGGCGCTGAACAAGGCCGCCGCCAGCCAGATGCCGGCGTGCGGCCGAAACCACTGCACGAGGTTGCGCTGCACCACGCCCCGGAAAAACAGCTCCTCGGCTACGGCTGGCACCACCGCCACCACCAGCACGCCCACCCCGAAGCGGCCCGGCGAGGTGAACTGGGTCAGGAATTTGGTCAGGCTCTGGGCGCGGTTTTCGCTGCTGCGGGCCCAGGTTTCAAAGTCGCGCACCACGGCCGGAAAACGGGTGTTGGCATTCCACTCGACCAGCGCCGACATCAGCGGCAGCAACACCAGGATGAGCAGGCCCGCCGCCAGCAGGGCCCAGACCGGCACCGGCCGCCGCGGCATGAAGTACTCGGCCCAGCCGTAGCCCGAGAGCGAGGCCAGGGTCAGCGCCGCGCCGCCAAAGCCAATGAACAGCAGCACGCCCTGCGAGAGCATAGTAAACTCCCAGCCCTGGCGGAATCCGGCCGGATTGGCCATGATGGGGCTGATGTCGGCCGTATGGAGCAACAGCCGGCTCAGCAGCATCACCACAAACAGGCCCACGCAGAACGCGCCCAGCATCAGGCCCGCCAGCAGCAGCAGGTTCAGGGCCGGGTGGCGGGCGGCAGATGACGAGGCAGAACCTTTCATGATGGGCAGCGGGTTGCGAAGAGCGTAAATTTGCGTAAAAGTAGCGGCCCAGCGGTGGCAATAGTGGTACGGATGGTAGATACACCATCTTTTATGGCTAGCCAGCCAGGCCAGCAGGGTATTGGGCCGGTTACCCGGTCCGGCGCTACTATATTGTTCACGCGGCACGACGCTCAATATTGCGTCGCGTCGCCGTTCTATTTTGCTCCTTATGGTCAACATCGGTCCCAACATTCATCTGCCCGACTTCCCCCTGCTACTCGCGCCCATGGAGGACGTGTCGGACCCGCCGTTCCGGGCCGTGTGCAAGGCCCACGGCGCCGATTTGATGTACACCGAGTTCATCTCCTCTGAGGGCCTGATTCGGGACGCGGCCAAAAGCCGGCAGAAGCTGGATGTGTTTGATTATGAGCGCCCCATCGGCATTCAGCTCTTCGGCTCCGATGTGGACACCATGGGCGAGTGCGCCCGCATCAGCACCGCCGCCGGCCCGGACTTGATTGACATCAACTACGGCTGCCCGGTGAAGCAGGTGGCTTGCCGGGGCGCCGGCGCCGCCCTGCTGCGCGACATCCCGAAGATGGTGCAGATGACCAGCGCCGTGGTCAAAGCCACGCATTTGCCCGTCACGGTGAAAACCCGCCTGGGCTGGGACGAGACCACCAAGAACGTGGGTGAGGTGGCCGAGCGGCTGCAAGACATTGGCATTCAGGCTCTGACGGTGCACGGCCGCACCCGCGTGCAGATGTACAAGGGCGAGGCCGACTGGACCCTGATTGCGGCCATCAAAAACAACCCGCGCATCACCATTCCCATCTTCGGCAACGGCGATATCGACTCGGTGGAAAAAGCACTAGACTACCGCAACCGCTTCGGCGTCGATGGCATCATGGTGGGCCGGGCCTCCATTGGCTACCCCTGGGTTTTCCGCGAAATCAAGCACTACATGGCCACCGGCCGCAAGCTGGCCCCGCCCACGCTCGACGAGCGGGTAGACGCCTGCAGCCTGCACTTCGAGAAAAGCATTCAGTGGAAAGGCTCCCGCGCCGGCATCTTCGAGATGCGCCGCCACTACGCCCACTACTTCCGCGGCCTGGAGGGCGCCAAACAGTGGCGCACCCGGCTGGTCGATGCCGAAACGCCCGAAGTAGTGCGCGAGATTTTAGAAGAAATTGCTAGCAGCGAGGCCGTGCTAGTGGGCTAATCAGTTGGTTTTATCGATGCTGTTCCGGCTTTCCGGCTTGCTACCTACGCTCAGAACTTAGCCGATTTACAGCCGGCCGCTTTTCCTTTTTCATGTCTGATTCTACCTCGGCTCCGGCCGTTTCGGCGGCCGTGGCAGCCGCGCCTACGGCTGGCACTTCCCCAACGGTGTCAGCCCCGCCGGCCGGCACCACCCCGCTGGCCTGGGTGCTGCTGCTCACGCTGGCGCTCATCTGGGGCACCTCGTTTATTTTGATGAAAAAGGGCCTGCTAGTGTTTTCGGCCCTGGAATTGGGCGCCACGCGGGTGAGCGTGGCATCGCTGCTGCTGCTGCCGTTTGCCCTGCGGCAGGTGCGCGGCGTCGAGCGCAGTCGCTTTAAGTGGCTGGCATTGAGCGGGGTGGTAGGCACGCTCGTTCCCGCGTTTCTATTTGCCTACGCCGAAACCCGGCTGGCCTCGGGGCTGGCGGGTGTGCTCAATGCCCTGACGGCAGTGTTCACCCTGCTGGTGGGCGCCTTGTTTTTCGGGCAACAGCTCACGGGGCTGCGGGTGCTGGGCATAGCGCTGGGCCTGGCGGGCACGCTGGTGCTCATGCGCCTGGGCGGCAGCGGCGGCGACGCCACGCCCAGCGGTGAGGGCAACGCCTGGTACGGCCTCTACATCGTGGCCGCCACGCTCGGCTACGGGCTGAGCGTCAACGTCATCAAAAAACACCTCACCGGCTTGGCCCCACTCACGATGACGGCCGTCATGCTCCTGCTCATCGGCGGGCCGGCGCTGGCCTATCTGCTGCTGGGCACCGGGTTTCTGCACAAGCTAACCCACGTGCCCGGTGCCTGGACGGCCTTCGGCTACGTGGCCCTGCTGGCCACGCTGAGCACGGCCGTGGCCATGGTGCTGTTCAACCGGCTTATTCAGCAGTCCACCGCCCTTTTTGCCGCCTCCAGCACCTACCTCATTCCCATTGTCGCGTTGGGCTGGGGCGTGCTCGATGGCGAGGCCTTTAACCTCTGGCACGGGCTGGGCATGGTCATCATCCTGCTCGGCGTGCTCATTGTACATCGGGCCAGGTGAGTTAAGAATTAAGAGTTGAGCGTTAAAATCCAAACTGCCCGGTTTAACTCTTAACTCAAATAAGGCCATTGCTGAAACTGCGGCGGCAGCCCAGCCCGGAAGCTGTGCTGCCGAATATACTGCACTAGCCGCGGCAGGCTGCCCTCCGCCACCACATACAAATGGGCACTGGGGTGCCAGAAATCGGCTTCGGGCGGCAGCCGGGGGCGCACGAGGCGGCGGCAGTGCTGGGCCGTGCGCAGCTGCAGCAATCCCAGGGCTTTGGGCAAAGACAGGCGATTGGGCGCCGGCCGCTGCACCAGCACGTGGGCATGATTGGGTAGCGTGGCGAAGGCCAGAACTACGAAGCCGGACTCTTCCAGCAGCATGATTTCGCCGGCCAGGGTTTCGGCTATTTGCTCGTATTCAGCCAACCACGTGGGGCCGACGGTGGATTGGTCCAGCGCGGTGTCGAAGAGGAGGAAAAATTCTTTTTCGGACCGGCGCTGGGCAGCTGTCAGGGCATCGGGCGCGGCGCCGGCCTCGGCCAGCTCCCGCCATTTCTGGTGCGCACTGGCCTGTGCGGTGCGCAGTTCCCGGCCCTGGGCGGCCGACCGCAGCATCAGGAAGACCCCGCCACCGACCAGCGGGAGGACGAGGATGCCGAACAACAGGATCAGGCCGAGGATCGTCGCGCTGCCGGTGGTCTCGCCCTCGTTCTGCCCGGCGAGCAGGAACGCCACGCCGCCGATCCCGATGACGACGCCAGCGATGGCGAGGATGATGCCGATG
>CAXUEM010000069.1:11842-12061 GCA_964249885.1 uncultured Hymenobacter sp.
TCTGGTGCGCACTGGCCTGTGCGGTGCGCAGTTCCCGGCCCTGGGCGGCGCTGAGGCTACGGGCCAGGCGCAGGGTGAGCAGGATGGTTTCGGCGGCAGGCATGGGCGGCGTACTTAGCGAGCCAAAATCAACTTACAAACTGGTCAAAACGCGCCCGTAATGGCCAGCTGATTCCAGCGGTGGGCACGGCCGTTTCGGATTTCCGGCGACACCTGCAC
>CAXUEM010000070.1:0-5511 GCA_964249885.1 uncultured Hymenobacter sp.
AGGACATCGGGCTCGCCGACCCCCAGGCCCTTATTCTCGCCAACGCCGCCAAGGGCATCTCGGCCTTGCAGCTCGCCCGCGACCCCACCGACCCGCTCTGCGCCCTGGCCGCGCTGCTGCGCCCCGGCCTGGCCTACACCGCCGAGCAGCTCAAGTCCCTGCCCCTCACTCAAAAAGAGGTGCTGGACGCCGCGCAGGCCGAACTGCCCTTGCCCGCCGGGGGTGCCGCCGAAGGCGAGCCAGCCGGGGGCATGAGCCCGGCCGCACCCCCGGCTGGCAAGGGCGGCGCGCTGGCCACCTACTGCACCGACAAAACTGCCCAAGCGCGTGCCGGCCGGCTGGACCCCATCGTGGGGCGTGACCGCGAAATCCGGCTTATGGCCGAGATTCTGGGGCGGCGCACCAAGCCCAACGTGCTGCTCATCGGCGAGCCCGGCGTGGGCAAGTCGGCCCTGGTCGAGGGCTTCGCCCAGCAGATTGCCGAGGGCTTGGTGCCGGGGCATTTGCGCGAGGTCACGCTGTTTGAGCTGGATTTGGGCACGCTCGTGGCCGGTGCTTCCTACAAGGGCGAGGTCGAGGACCGCATCAAGAAGGTGCTCACCGAGCTCAAGCAGTACACCCGCGCCATTCTGTTTATCGATGAGCTGCACGTGCTGCTCGACCCCAAGGGCAGCGCCGGCAGCGGCATTGCCCAGCTACTTAAGCCCGAGCTGGCCCGCGGTGAGCTGACCGTCATCGGGGCCACGACCAGCGACGAGTACCGGCAGTACATCGAGAAGGATGAGGCCTTCAACCGCCGCTTCGACAGCGTGCGCGTCGAGGAGCCGAGCGTGGTGGTGGCCGAGCGGATGCTGGCGCGGGTGCTGCCCCGCTACGCCGAGCACCACGGCCTGAGCCTCGGCGAGGGCACCATCGCCGAGGCCGTGCGCCTGGCCAAGCGCTACCTCAAGGACCGGCAGCTGCCCGACTCAGCCATTGACCTCGTGGACCGCACGATGGCCGCCATCCGCATGCTCGACGAGCAGGCCGTGACCGGCCTTACGCAGCTGCAAACCGAGCTGGAAAAGCTGATAGCGCGCCACGAGGCCGGCGAGGCGGCCGTCGCCGACGAGGCCGACTACCTGCGCGAGCTGCGCTGGTTTCTGTATCAGGCGCAGAATCAGGTCAGTCAGCTCTGGCTTAATCAGCTCGAAAACGAGCAGCAGCCCGCCGCCCTCGAAACCAGCGCCGAGCTGGCCGCCTACCTGCGCCAGATGCTGACGGCGGTGCTGGCGCTGGCCGACACGAAAAAGGCGAGCGTGGAGCGGCAGGACATTGCGGCCATTGTGTCGGGCAAAACCGGCATCCCGCTGGGCAAGCTGCAGAGCAACGAGCGCGAAAAGCTCTTGCGCATGGATGAGGTGCTGCAAAAGCGCGTCGTGGGCCAGGACTACGCCGTGCGGGCCCTGTGCGCGGCCATTATGGAGTCGCGCTCCGGCCTGACCAAGGCCGGGCAACCCATCGGCTCCTTCTTTCTGCTCGGGCCCACTGGCACCGGCAAAACCGAGCTGGCCAAGGCTCTGGCCGACTTCCTGTTCAACGACGAATCGTTTCTGATTCGCTTCGATATGTCGGAGTTCAAGGAAGAGCACTCGGCGGCGCTGCTCTACGGGGCGCCTCCCGGCTACGTGGGCTACGAGGAGGGCGGCCTGCTGGTGAACAAGATTCGCGAAAAGCCCTACTCGGTGGTGCTGTTCGATGAGATTGAAAAAGCCCATCCGTCGGTGTTCGACATCTTTCTGCAAATCCTGGATGAGGGCCGCCTCAGCGACCGGCTGGGCCGCGAGGGCGACTTCTCGAACGCCGTGATTCTGTTCACGTCCAACATCGGCTCCGAGCAGATTGCGGCGGCTTTTGCCGCGGGCCAGGTGCCGGCCCAGCCCGAGCTGCTCGAAACCATGAGCCGTCACTTCCGCCCCGAATTTCTGGCCCGCCTGACCGAAATCGTGCCCTTTGCGCCCATCTCGGAGGAAAACGTGGGCCGCATCTTCGACATTCACCTGCGTCCGCTCACCGAGCAGCTGCGCCGGCAGGGCATCACGCTCACGCTCAGTCCCGACGCCCGGCAGCACTTGGCGCTGGCGGGCTTCACGCCCAAATACGGCGCCCGGCCCATCACGGGCGTCATCCGCCAGCAGCTGCGCCGGCCCATCTCGCGCCTCATCATTAGCGGCGAGGCCCGGCCAGGCACCCTGCTGGCCGTCGATAAAGCCGACGGGGACGAGGCCGTGACGTGGACCACCTCGCAGGCCGCCGATGAGGTGTCGGCGCCCGGGTTTGCGGCGTCATCGGCGCGGGCGGCAGATGAGGCCACTACTGCGAGAGGTAATTAGCACCCCCTGCTGGCCGGGCTCCCGGCCAGCTTATGGCTTTTTGCCCGGCCAGCAGGGGAGTAGCAAAGCGCCGTTACCCCCTGCTGGCCGGGCGTAGGTCGGTTGAGAAGCCAGAAAACGCTACCTTCGCCGCGGCCATTTTCAGTTTCGTTTAGTCTTCGTCGAAGAGCTGCACCTGGGTTTTGCGCAGCGGAATCTGCTGCCGCTCATTGCGCAGCGTCAGGCTGCCTTTCTTGAAATCCTTGCTCACCTCTACGTGCAGCGTGATGGGACTGTCGGGACTGGCCTGGCTGAGCTGCTGGAAGGCGGCCATGGTTTCAGTCTCGTCGAAGGGATTAATGCGAATCTGGTAGCGGGCGTCGTGCTCGGCCTGCCCGTAGAGGTAAAGCTTGCGCGGCACGGGCTTGGCGCTGGCCTCCAGCAGCTGCTGGCGATAAGGGCCCAGGTCGCGGCTGAGCGGGTCGCGCACCCGTTCGGCATTGAGGTAGTGCACACTGTATTTGGAGAAGGTGAGCGGCTGGCTGACCTCGACCTTCCAGGGGTAGCGGCGCAGGTAATTGTCCCACTTCTGGGCGCTGATGGTGCCGGCCGCAATCTGCTGCTGCACCTCGGGCGGCATCTGGGCGCGCACTTCCTGGAGCATTTTGGCGCGGTTGGCTGGACCATAAAACTGCTTGAAATCGACGATGGCCGGCTGGCCCTGAAAGCGGCCGATGAGCGTCTGGTTCGTGCCGCCCAGCCACACCACCACCCCGCCCTTGGGAATTACGCACACTATCAGGCTGCTGTAGGTGCCGGCCTGCTGCTTCTCCAGGTTCCAGTAGCCCCGCTGGAGCAGCTCCTGAATTTTAGCCTGCGGTAGGGTAAAGTCGCCCTCATAAAATTTGTCTTCGGCGTAGGAAAACCAGAGCATCCGCAGCCGCGCCGGGGCGGGCTGCTGCTCGTCGCCCACTGCCCAGAGCGTGCCCGATGCCCCCCAGCTTCCCTCCAGGTTGTGGCCCGTTGGCACGGGAAAGGTATTGCCATCGGGACGCACGAACTCGCCGACCTGAATGGTGACAAAGTAACCGTCGGCGGCGCAGGGCGCGGCGGAGAGGCGAAACTTGTCGGTCTGGTAGGCGGGCAGCATAGTGGGGCGCTTGGTAGGGGCGGCTTTCGCGGGTTTGGCCGGGCGCGACTGGCAGCGGGCCAGCGGCGCATGCAGCAGCAGGGCCAGCACCAAACAAGAGCGGGGGCGCATCCAGAGAGGGAAATGGAAGAAGTAGGGCTTATTCACTCTCGTTCAGTAACAAGGGGCACAGATTCATGAACGTTAGCCGGGCCGTTTCTACTTGGGAGGGCGGCGGCACGCCGGGCACGGCAACCTGCAGTGTATGCACGATGCTCACCGTGCCGCCCACGGCGCACTTGATGGTGCTTTTCTCCAGCAGGGGGTGGCTCGCGGGGGTTTGCACCGCTACCAGCTCAAACGCATCCTGCCACAGCAGCAGCGCCGGCACACAGGGCGTATTGTTCTTGAGCAGGCAGGTGCCAAAGGGCCGGAACGTTTTGTCGAGCGTTGTGGCCGGCTCAATCGGGGGCGATGAGGCGGATTCTGTTCTTGGTGAGCGGGATGTCCTGGGCCTCGTTGCGCAGGCGCAGGCTGGCCTTCTGCCAGTCCCGGCTCAGGTCCACGAGCAGCGTAATCGGGGCCTGCGGGCGCAGCTGGTGCAGGGTGCGGAAGGCGCCCATCGTCTCGGTCTCGTCCAGCGAGTCCACCCAGACTTTGTACAGCGCCCCGTGCTCGGTCAGCACGTCCAGGGCCAAGTCGTTGGGTACTGGTTTGCGGCTGGGCTGTAGCAAGACCTGGGCATAGGGCTCCGGGTCAGGGGTGAGGGGGTAGTCGGTCCCCTCGGCGCTGAGATAGCTGATGCCGTAGTCCAGCAGCCGCACGGGCTGGCTGAAGGCCAGTTGCCAGGGGTAGGTTTTTAAGTACTCGTCCCACTTCTTCGTGCTCAAGGTGCCGCTGGCCACCTCCCGCTGCACCTCGGGCGAGAGCCGCGCCCGCTCATCCTCGACAATCTCCGCCCGCGTCGCCCCACCGTTGAACTGCTTGAAATCGAATTTGGTCTCGCGCGCCTGGAAGCGGCCGATAAGCACCTTGTTCTGGCCTGTGAGCCAGACCACCACCCCGCCCGTGGGCAGGACGCACACGCTCAGCTCGTAATAGGTTTGGTGCTGTTTCTCAACTGTGTTCCAGTAGCCTTGCTTGAGCAGGGCGTGAATGCGCTGCTGAGGCAAGAGAAAGTGCCCCTCGTAGAACTTGTCCTCCGGGTAGGAGTACCAGAGAATCTCCAGGCTGTCGGGGGCGGGCTGCTCGGCCTCGCCCAAACTGGCAGAAGTACCTGAGCCGCGCCAGCCATCGGTGAGAAAATTGCCCGACGGCACGGGAAAGCTGCCGCCGTCGGAGCGGATGAAGTTGCCCCGGTAGATTTCGACCGGGTAGCCGTCGGCCGTCGCCGGGCTGGCCGAGAGTGTGAACTTGTCGGTTTGGTAGTCTTCCATAGTATCGCAAGCCAGCAGGCCGGCGCTGAGCAGCAGCAATAGCCAATAAGTAAGGTTTCGGCGCATGATAAGACGGCAAAAGGCGAGGGTCAGATTAGCCCTTAATGGGTTTGCGCCGCACCACGCCCCCTGGCAGGCGGCGTTCGTCGTGGGCCGCGTCCATGAAAATGGCCGAGCGGTGCAGGTAGCGGTTGCGCACCAGCGGGCCGGGGGCGGCCGTGGTCAGGTTGATAATCTGCCGGTGAGCCCGGTCGTTGGCCAGCGCTATCTTTTGCAGCGCCGCTTTCGCGCCGGCCAGCTCGGCCGGCACGTCATACTGCCGGTATTGCTTTCGCGTAAAGTCTTCAAAATCCAGCCCCAGGCCGCTTTTGAGGGCCAGCGCCCGCATGATGGACAGGGGAATGAACTGATAGTGGTGCCGCACGACCCGCCGCCCAAAGGTTTTGTACACACTGATGGTAGGCTCCGATACCGACTCGTACTTTTCTTCCCGCCGGACAACCTGATTGTGCTGTGGGTTAGGCGAGCGGATGTACCAGCCGTCGCGGACAAGCTGCTCCGTCTGAGTGGAGTTGTAGAGCCAGCGCTCCTCCAG
>CAXUEM010000070.1:5521-11006 GCA_964249885.1 uncultured Hymenobacter sp.
GCACCAGCAGCGGCACGTTGTCCGTCTGCTTGATGACCATGCTGCCGATGTCCTGCAAAGAGCCGGCCCGGCCTTCGCCCCGGATAAAGAAGGCGTTGCCGCCGCGCTCCAGGTAGCTGCCGCCGATGTCGGCGTGGGCACCCGGCAGCTGACACTCGTAGCCGACGCCGGCGGCAATGGAGCTGTCGATGGTGGTGAGCGAAAAATTCTTGCGGAACTCATCGCCGGCCGTCAGGTGAACCACCTTCTTGGCGTTGCCCCCGATGCGCAGTCCCAGCTCGGCCACGTCGTTGTCGAAGTTGGGCGAGAGCGAAAGCCGTCCTTGGTAGGAAGAAACCGTATCGAAAAGCCCGACGAAATTGATGGTAACTATTACCGGACGCTGCCCCGCCCACGCGCTCAGCTCGTTGCGGCGCGCGACGAAATGCCGGGCAGCAGCGGCGCCGCGGCTGAAGCCGAATACGTCGATTTTTATTTCTCTTATATATTGTTTTCCTTTATTATAAAAATCTTTTCTGTTAATCTCATTCCTAATTCTGCTCATGCCTTTCGCGACTTTGGCCGGCACCCCCGTGTCGCCGGAGCCCAGGGCGTAGCCCTTTAAACTGTCTGTTTCATACTGCGGAGCCCCGGTTTTACTTATTGAGAAATCAGTACCTGGGCCTTCTATATAGATAGAGACTTCCTTCTTGGCAAGCACTCTTCTCTTGTTAAGTGATTCCAGGATGGCCACGTTGGAGTAGGCGTTGGCGTAGCTCGTGCCGGCGCCGCCCATTCGTGCCGCTGCCGGGAGCCGGTTGAGGCGGGCCGTTGTGTTGTAGCGGTTATTCAGAGTACCGTCAAAGAAGATAGCTACGCGCACGTTCACCCCTTCTTTGCCTTTATCGGGCTGCAGAGGGCTGTCCACCACCATTCTATCCACGCCCACGCGGGGTGGTTTCTGTCGTGAGATACCGGAAAAAGGCGTATTCATCGCAAGAAGCAGGTTAAAGCTGGTTTCTGTGAATTAAGCTGGTTCATCGGTCTCGTTGAGCAACAGCGGGCACAGGCTCATGCTGCTCAAACGTACACTCTCGGCCTGCGCGGGTGGTGGCGGCAAGGGCATGGATAATTGAAGCGTGTTGATGATGCTCACCACTCCCCCCACCGCGCAGCGGATAGTGCTTTTCTCCAGCAGGGGGTGGCAGCCTGGACCAATTAGGCTTACCTTGTCAAAGAACTTCTCCCACAGCAGCAGGGCCGGTACGCAGGGCTGATTGTTCTTAAGCGCGCAGGTACCGAAGGGCACGAACAGCTTATCGAGCGTCGTGGCCACGGCCTTGCCCTGCAAGTGCACCGTTTTGTTGGCCACCACCTGCAAGGGGCTCGGTGCCGAGCCTTTGTCGCAGCGGCAAATGGCGCCGTTACATACATATTCTTGTCCGGTCTGGCTCATAGGGATAAAGCGGGCAGTTGCTCAATACGTAAGAAGTACTCTTTGCTGTACGCCGCGTGGACGTAGCAGCGCACGGAAGCCTCTATGCTAACGGGCCAGCCGGTGAGTACGTCTAGCTGATAGGTCGCCTCGTAGCTGCCATGCACATCTTCGGGGCGGGTAGTTGATAGCACTGCGGTTGCAAGTTCGAGGGCGGCGTCTATCTGCTGGGCTACGGCGGCCAAATCAGTACGAGAACTATCCAAGGCTCCACTTAAGTGGAGAGTGGCTTGGCCGGCAGCAGCAGGACGAACTTCCAACCGCTCCCAAAACCAAAGGCTGGTGGCTGCAAAAAAATGCGGAAACTGCTGTGCTTGTTCGTATTGTGAGCTGCTCTCGTAGCGTTGATGATAGCAGTTTGGGAGTAAAAAAGCAAACGAGTAGTCGTGGGCCAGTGAAGCAAGCAGGCGCTGCGGGTCCCGCACTTGGCCATCCACCGAGGCGAGCAGCCACCGGGTCAGCTCATCTTCGCCACCTGAGCGCCGCGCTAGCTCGGCCCGCACGGCCGCCCAAGTCTGCAGAATAGCGAGTTGATTGCGCAACGCCAGCAGCCGACCAGTAGGAGTGACCTCTATTTCCAGGTGCTGATAAAGGTTGGCCAGTAGCAAAATAGCGCGCTCAAGGGCCGATGGATTGGCTTTGTGCAGGCGAGGTGGGCCGGCTTGGTAGGTAAGCACGGGCCGTCCGGGCAGTGTCTGCTCCCAGTGCAAGCGAATTGTTTTGCTCAGGCTCGTGCGCTGCACAGCATCGGGACGCCGCTCCTCCCAAAATGAACTAACACTATAAGCCACCCCTGCAGGCGCAGTGGGACGGCGTGCTAACTCGACTCCTACCTGCTGGGAACTCGGGTTCGGATGGGGTAAAACCCTTCTGGGTAAGTAAGCTGTTGCCGTTGGGCTTAAATACTCATCAACGGCTCCTGCTGTAGGTGGTGCTGACATAGCTGGTACGAAGCGGTTACGGATAGGAACACGCGCATTACGATTAGCCTGGATTATTCAACTTTATGTCCTGGCCATTCACTCTGACAACAGCTGATGAGGTAAGCTCCATGTTGCCTACCGCGTTCAATACTAGCTTTTTACTTTCCGCCTCCAGTACTACGTCTTCACTGAAGGCACTGATTTGCACCCCCTTTTGAGCTCGCAAACTAATGTCCTCTTTCTGCGTTTCCACGAGTACGTTTTTCTGGGCTGCTAGCGTAATGTCTTCTCCGGCCCTGATGGAAATATTCTTCTTGGCCTCGAGGGCGATGCTGTCGCCGGAGGTGATATTGATAGGGCCGTTGGTGGTGAGGTTGATGCTGCCGTCGCCGGCAAAGCTGACCAGAATAGAGGTGCCCTTCTTATTGGAGTTTGAGATAAGAATGGTCTGCGCGCCGGGCACGTCGCTCAGCACGAATTTATTGCCGCCGGCCGTTTGCAGGCCCTTGAGGTGGTTATTGGGCGGCGAGTACGAGGCGTTCTGCTTGTTGAGGGGGTGAAAGACGTTGCCCAGCACCACGGGACGCTCGGCCAAACCATGCTCGTAGCCGACCAGCACCTGCGAGCCTACCTCGGGCGTGAAAAGCTGCCCCTTGCCGTCGCCGCTGTAGGGCGTGCTCACCCGCAGCCAGCTGCTTTCCGCATCGGCGGGCTTGCTGACGGGCCAGTGGTAGCGGACGCGGACGCGGCCCAGGCGCCGCGGGTCTCTCAAGTCAATGACCTCCGCCAGCTCCGGTTGCGCATCCGAGGCATCAGGCAGCGGGTTGGGCGGGGGCAGGGCGGCGCCGGCCTCGGGCATGGCCTCGAAATGATTGGAATAGTTGCCCGCCTCGTCCACGTCGTGGCGCACGCTCAGCACCCGAAACTGGCCGTACGCTGCGCCGGCGGCATCTTGCACGTCCACGATGCTGCCGGGGCGGGTGTCAAAGCCCTCGCCGCTGCCTTCCAGGCTCACCTGGTTCAGAGCCCGCCGGGCCGCCAAATTATCCATAGTATCCTGGAGTTGGGCCTGGTCGCTGATATGGGTGCCCGCCTGCAGGCGGGCGGGCTGCGTGAAGACCTCCGCCGACTTCTCGACCGCAAACTGGCTGAGCGCATAGCCCATGCCCGGCGCCTGGGCCTGCGTCTGCAACGGCTGGTGGGAGCGGTAGTTGTAGTGGGTACCCTGCGTCCGGCCCGGCTGCAAATGCATTCTTAGGGCGAAAACCTGGGAACTGCTGCTCTTGAAAACCAGCGGCTGGCTGGAGCTGCTGCCCAGGCGCAGGGTCGTGCCGTCATAATAAAACCACTCGCCCTGCTCGGCCGCCAGCCGGCTCAGAAAGTTAAAGTTGGTTTCGTTGTACTGTACCGCGTAGGCCAGTACCTGCTGGCGGCGGGCCTTGAGCTGAGTGGTGAACGGCTGGGACTCGTAGTCGCCGAGCACCCGGGCGAAAATGGCGGCCAGCGACTGCTTGACGAAGGTGCGGCTCTGGGTGCCATCTTCGAGCAAGAAGGTGGGGCTGTAGCCGCTGATGTGGTAGTAATTGCTCAGGTCGGCATCGGTCTGAATACTGATGTCGGTAATAATTCCTTTGAAGTCAAACCGGCGCCCCGCCTGGTCCCTGCCCGGCGTCTTACTGCTCCAGCTGATGGTGATATCCTGGCCGCTCAACTGCTCGTGGGCCCGCGCGAACAGGGCTTCGGGTTTCAGATTCAGCGTCTTGGCCAGGGCCTCAAACGAAAAGTCCAGCGCGAAGCTGTGGTGCGAGAGCACGTGCTGGCTGAGCGTAAGCTTGTTAAAGCCAGCCAAGGTGGTTTTGCCCACCTGAACACTCACGTTGACGGGATGAGACATAGGGAAGCGAAGAGAAAATAAAGGGCGGGAAAAGCCGGGAATACTAACTCAGAACCATAAAGGGCAGTCGGCTACCCCGTTTGCCCCGGAACCACTGCCGCCACGAATCTTACGCAAACTAACACCAAACCGATGAACCCAGGATTTCCGACCGGCCGCCGCCCCCGCGCCAACGCGTCGGCCTCGCTGGCACGCACCGGCTACCTAAGTCCGCGGGTGCGGCGCCCTAATGGCGGGGCTGTGCAACATGCCAATTAGGTTGAGACCAGCAGCCGACCGGGCCCTACGCCTATGGCGGCCACCTGTTTGAGCTTGAGCAGCATGACTATCTCGCGGGAGGCGCTGGAGGCGAGGAGTTTCATAAATTAGTGAAATAGTAAATAAGGATAGAAATCAACTGACAGCTGAAGCCCCCGGAGGATAGCGCCACCCTGCTGGTACCCCCTGCTGGCTGGCCGGCTGCTTCAGCAAGTCGGCATTTGCTTTAAGCGACGGGCGCTACTGTTTCGGCTTGCATGCGCTGCCCAATAACGCGCAAATAAACCCGGCCGGCTGATTCGCGTTACCTTAGTCAGCGTTATCTTGCCCTTCGCTGGGTGGCCACCTGCGGTAAGCTCCTGCCCCAAGCCGCATCTGCGCCGCTGGCTTCATTTCTCCTGTTTTCTCATGGCGCATTCAGCTAAATTGTATCTGGAAAATGACATTATTCAGGTGTCTGAGTTCCATTGGGGTGTGGTGCAGGAAACCGACCTGCAAAGCCGGCCGCAGAGCGGTATTCTGGCCGGCAAGCTCAGTTTCGTAATCGATAAGCTCCAACACCCGGTGCTCGACGCCTGGATGGCGGATGCGCGCAAGCTGCTTAGCGGCGTTCTGGTAGCTGACGCACCCGATGGCATGGGGGCCGTGCGCCGTCTGCGTTTCGTTGATGCGCTCTGCGTTAATCAGGGTATCAACTTCACCGCCACAGGCAGCCAGGGGCGCTTTGCGGGCAGTATGTCGGTGTTGCTTACGGCCCGGCAGCTGCACATTGATGAAGCGCTGGTTATCGATAATCAGTGGCCCGGTCTGTAGTTCGCAACTCGTAAGAGTCCATCCGCTTCTCACCCCACCGCCCATGAACTCAGTTGAAGCTCACCTTTGGGTGCAGGAAACGGCCTATGCCGTGCGCAGCCTGACCCAGCACATGCACCAGAC
>CAXUEM010000070.1:11016-11861 GCA_964249885.1 uncultured Hymenobacter sp.
GTGCTGGAGGTGCAGCCGCGGGATGTGCTGCTGCCCACCTGGGCCTACACGCCCCATCTCGCGCTGCCGGCGCGGGTGGTCTTCGAGGCCCTTGATGGCATATCATCGACGCTGACGCTGGTGTTGGAAGAAGCTTACTGCGTTAGCTATGAGGAGCACTTTGAAGCCGGTCCGGATGGGCAGCAGGCATCTTTCTATTGCCTTATCAGTGTCGTGGCCCGGCGCATCACGAAGCAGGGAGTAGCGTACGTAAACCACTGGCCCCTGGCGGGCGAATAACCAACCGGACTCTGCCTCCTTTTTGGTATGCTACTACCTCCCACTCCGCGCCCTTCTCGCTCTACCGGCCTGGGGGCGGCCGGCATTCAGCGCCGACTGCGGCAGGCCGCCGCCACCGCCATAGCCGCTGAGCGCTACGACCTGTCCGTGCTTCGGATGGGTGCCATTGCCCCGCCCACGTTGCCGCGCGGCAGCCACACCACCGCCCGCGACGGCGACCTGGCGCGGGTAGACGCGCAGCAGCGCTATACGCAGCAGCTGCATTCGCGTCAGCAGCAATGGGCTGCCGCTCACCCTTCGGGCTGGCAGCGTATGCTGGCCGGGGAGCCCGCCCCGCCTCCGCGCCACACTATGTCGGCCACGCCCCAGGACGACGACCACAAGCCCGCCGCAGTAGAGCGTCGGGTCCGGGCCCAGGAACTGGCCCGGCTGCAGGCCGAGAACCGGGCCGCTCACCGGCTGGAGTACACCATTGGGCAGGGCATCGGCTATGGCTTTGCCGCCGCGGCGGCGGAGGCCGCCCCGCAGCTCATCGCCCTGCGCGTGGCCGGCGGCCTGCGCTGGGC
>CAXUEM010000071.1:0-246 GCA_964249885.1 uncultured Hymenobacter sp.
CCTCCGCGCGTGCGGCCCCCCGCGGGGCGCTCCCAGGGCCCAACTACGACAGAAGCCAGCCGTGACCTACGGCTGGCTGCCGCCGGAGCGGGACACCCTGTCCCAATTGTCCGGCTCGCAGCGGCGCAGCCCGGCGCCACACCCAGGGCGGTGTGAATTAATCTGCTTGCAAAGCCCAGCGCCCGACCCACTTGCGGCGGGCCCACGCTTCCAGTGTCTGCACCACCAGCTTGAGAGCCGAGCCCC
>CAXUEM010000071.1:379-11664 GCA_964249885.1 uncultured Hymenobacter sp.
GCACAGCAGCGCGCTACACGTGCGTGCGGCTTTCATCGTCGCGGAGCATGAGACCCTTGTCGAGTAGGAGCTGGTGCAGCTTCAGGGTGGGGTATTATTAAACAAAAAGGGTACATCCGCCGAGTCGGCGGATGTACCCTTTTTGTTTAATAACATTCTAATAAGATGCTGGGCTCGTTGACCTGATGGGGCGCTCAGGTAGACCGTAGCGCCTAAGAAAGCACTGCCCTATCGCGGCCGGGCCGGGGTAGGGCAGTGCTTTCTACGCGTCCAGAGGCTTAAACCAAAGTGCGCGGCAGCGGCGGGCGGTGCCGAACTACTTAGGCTCGTGCAAAAAGCGCAGGACCTCTTCCAGCACCCGCGCGGGGTTTTCCTCGAACAGGTAGTGGCCGCTGTCGAGGAGGCTGACGACGCGGCCGTTGCTGCTCATGGCGGGCACGCCCATTTGCAGGGTTCCGTAGCCCACGTAGCTGGCGATGCCCAGCACAGGCAGGCTCAGCTGGGCGTAGGCTTTGGCGTCCTGCGTGTCCTGCCCCAGGGCCTGGTACCAGGCGTTGGCGGCCCGGATGTTCTCCGGTTGGTTGTACACGGCCCGGTCGAAGGCCGACATCTGGCTTTCGTCCTTCATGACGTAGGCAAACAGGTAGTCCAATAGTAGCTCAAACCGGCCGGCCAGCAGCTTTTCGGGCAGGCCTTTGACCTGGTTGAAGGCCATCCACCAGACGTAAGGCTGATTTTCGTCCATTTTAGGGCCGAAGGTGCCCGGCGCGGGCAGCATGGTCATGTACATCATGCCTTCACTCGGGTGCGTGCCGTCCAGCACGATGAGCTTTTCGGTGGCCTCGGGGTAGTTGTAGGCAAAGCTGCTAGCTACCATGCCCCCGATGTCGTGGCCCATGAGCAGAACCTTACCCAGGCCCAGCTGCTGCACCAACTCATAAATATCGTGGGCCATGGTTTTCTTGTCGTAGCCGGACTCCGGCTTGTCGGAGCTGCCCATGCCGCGGTAGTCCACGATAAGGACCCGGTAGTGCTGGGCCAGCTGCTGGGCCACGGGGTGGAACGAGTACCAGGTTTGGGGCCAGCCGGGCAGACAGAGGAGCGGCTGGCCGCTGCCGCCCTCCACGTAGTGCAGGCGAACGCCATTGACCGTGGCGTAGTGGTTGCTGAAGCCGGGCAGCCGCTTGACCAACTCCTCGTCGGAGTATTCGCTCGGCAGGGCCGCCGCCTGGGTTTGCGGGGCCGCGCTGAGTTGGGAATGAGAGATAGTGGGAGCGGAAAGGGGCGTTTGCATAAGAGACAATCGGGGAGGTGAGCGCAGCGTTGCCACTGCTTTTTGACTACCCCAAAGGTCCCCCACGGAACCCCTGAACTTCGCGCAATTCCTGCTCAATACCTAGGAATTCGTGCTATTTTGCGCCTGGGGCTGGCCTCGCTTAAACTCGCGCGGGCTTACCCCACGGCCGCCTGGAAGTCGGCGAGAAAGTGGGCAGCGAGGCGAAGTCCAGCGCGTCGCGGCTGGCGGCAGCGCGTCGGCGCGCAGCATGGCCGGGCACGGCGGATTTTTCCGCTCAACACGTACTGGTAGGGCAAGTGGCCGGTGGTCTGTCGGAAGCAGCGGGCGAAGTAGGCGTGGGCGTGTTGGCCATTTGCCCGCTGTCGCCTTCCCTGCGGGAGCTGGGATTCCGGGTCGTGTCACCGCTGCCATAATCGTCCATTTTTCCCTGTACTATGCATTCCGTCCTGGCGGCCGACCCCCAGCAACCTCCCGCTTTACTGGCTACCGCCTGCGAACTGCGCCTAGAATACCTTTACTCACTGCCTGACCGCCCGGTGGCTGGGCCGACCGTTGAGCCCCCGCCAGTGCTGCCGGAAACGGGGCCGAGGGCGGAAGCCGCGCGCTTTCTGGCAGACCTACGTCCGGCAGCAAAGCTTGCGGCGTTGAAGAACGGCTCCATCAATCCGCTTATTACCAAGCCTAAATAGCTTTTTTTGTAGTAATTGGGCCGATAGAGCCCCAGCCCTGCGCCGGCAAAACACTTGCCCAAAGGTCGAATTAATGCACTTCAATTAATAGCAAGGCCCCTTACCGAGCGGCGCGGACAGGCTTTTTAGCGACTACCTTGATTTCCACCAGCAGAGCCGGCAGGTTTAGGGCGGCCACGCCAATCATGGTGCTGGGCACCCGCATGGGGTCGGCATATACCTCCCGGCCCAGCTTCTGGCGCGCCGCATACGCCGCGCGGTTGTCGAGCACGAACAGGGTTTCGTCCACCACATCGTTCATACTCAGCCCGAAGCTGGCCAGCAAGGTACGGATGTTGGCGTAGGCCTGGCGCATCTGCGTTTCCATGTCGCCGGCAACGTTGCCGTGCGCGTCGTGCCCAATCTGGCCCGAGAGCCACACCGTGCCGTCTTGGCGCAGGCCCTGGGCGTAGCCGTATTCGGCTTCCCAGGCCATTCCGAGCGAGTGGGTTTCTTTTTCGGGCGCGTCCATTTTTGTTTTTAGGGTTTGGGCCAAGGCCGGGCCAGTGGCCAGAACCGCCAGGGCTACAATCATCGCGGTAGTTTTCATGCGCAGTTCTTACTGGTTGCCAGTTGCAAATGGCTCTGCAAAGTTCCGGGCCTGCTTCCCGGCCCACGTGTGAGATAGCGCACTATTTTTGGGGGCGCTCCGTCCCGCTAGGTCGTCAGCCGGCTTAGGGTTTCGCGCGACACGCCCAGATAGGAGGCCAACAGGGTTTTCGAAATGCGCCGGCCCAGCGCCGGGTATTTTTGCAGCAGCTGCTCGTAGCGCCCCTGGGCCGAGGTGGTCAGCAGCGACAACAGGCGCTGCTGCGCGGCAATAGAACTCAACATTGATTTTTGCAGAAAGAAGCGCGCCAGCTGGGGCAGCTCCTCGCAGAGCGCGTGGAAGTCGGCCAGCGCCAGGCTCAGCACTTCGGTGTCTTCCAGGCACTCCAAGGAGAGGGTCGCCGGCGTCTGGTTGTAGTAAGCCGGGAAGTCGGTTTCCCACCAATCTTCCGGCGCAAACGCGAGAATGTACGGCTTGCCGGCCTCGTCGGTGTACACCAATTTTAGCAGTCCGGCCACTACGAAATAGTTGTGGCGAACCGGCTCGCCCGTCCGGATAAGAAACTGCCGCTTGCGGAAGCGCTGGCTGGAGAAGCGGGCGAGCACGCGCGCAAACTCCGCGTCCGTGAGCGGAACTATTTTTTCGAGATGCGCCCGTAGCTGCTGCGACATGCGTTTAGAGAGTAGGGTAACTGCCTGGTTGGTAGCTCAGGGCGGCGCTTGGAGCAAAGCTAGTGACTGGCAGAAATTTCGGTCCTTCACCCCGTGCGGCCCTGCTGGCGGCCGCGCCAGTGGCCGGCCGCGCTGCCACCGTCGTACTTGCCTACTTTCCCTTTGCGATGCATTCCGTACTGGCCGCTGACCTGCTGCAACTTCCGGCTTTACTAGCCACCGCTCGCGAGCTGAGCCTGGAATACCTGCACTCGCTGCCCGACCGCCCGGTGGCCGTGCTGACCGTTGAACCCCTGCCGCCGGTGCTGCCGGAAACGGGTCCGGGGGCGGAAGCGGCGCTGCGCACGTTTTGGCAGAGCTACGCCGCGCAGCTAGGGGCCAGCGCCGGGCCGCGCTTCCTGGGCTTCGTGACGGGGGGCAGCACGCCCGCCGCGCTGGCGGCCGACTGGCTGGTGAGCGCCCTCGACCAAAACCTGAGCGGCGAGGGCTACTCCGTAGCGCCCGCCATCGAGCGGGTTGCGCTGCACCTGCTGCGCCAGCTATTTGGCCTGCCCGCGGCCTTCGCGGGGGTGTTCGTGACGGGCGCCACGCAGTCCAACCTGGTGGGCCTGGCCCTGGCCCGGCAGTGGGCTGCCGCCCAGGCCGGGCACGACGTGGCCCAACGGGGCCTCTACGGCCTACCCCCCCTGCCCATCCTGAGCGGCGCGCCTCATTCGAGCGTCTACAAAGTAGCCGCCGTGCTGGGCCTGGGCCGCGACCAGGTGCGGGCGGTGGCCCCGCTGCCGGGCCGCGAGGCCATCGACCCGCAAGCCCTGGAAACGGTGCTGCGGGAGTTGAACGGCCGCCCGGCCGTGGTGGTGGCCAACGCGGGCACAGTGAATAGCACGGACTTTGACGACTTGCGGGCCCTGGCGGCCCTGAAAGCGCAGTACCCGTTCTGGCTGCACGTGGATGCCGCCTTTGGCGGCTTCGCGGCCGTGGTGCCCGCTTTGGCCGGGCGCGTGGCGGGCTGGGAGCAGGCCGACTCCATCACCATCGATGCCCACAAGTGGCTGAACGTGCCCTACGACGCGGCCATGCTCTACACCCGCCAGCCGGCCCTGCAGGCGGAGGTGTTCAAAAATTTGGCCGCCTACCTGGGGCCGTTGGGCGAGCGGCCCGACTTCGTGCACCTGACGCCGGAAAACTCGCGCCGCTTCCGGGCCCTGCCCACCTACCTGTCGCTGCTGGCTTACGGCCGAACCGGCATCGCCGACATCGTGGCGCGCAACTGCGCCCAGGCGGCGCTGGGCGCGCTGGTGGAAGCGTCCGGGGTATTTCGGCTCCTGGCCCCCGTGCGCCTGAACGTGGTGTGCTTCACCCTGGCCGCAGCCGACCCCTCGGCGGCGGCCGTCGCGCACTTGCTGGCGCGGCTGCGGGATTCCGGCGAGGCGTTTTTAACCCCAACCCGCTACGCGAACACCGCCGGGATGCGGGCCGCCTTCAGCAACTGGCGCACCGAAGCGGCCGACGTGGCGCGCGTGTGGGATGCCCTGCTGGCAGCCGCAGCGCAACGCTGATTTCCTGCCCGCCTCTTACTTAGGCTGTACGTTTCGTTTTCGGAGCGAATCTCTATCGAGCCGGTGGAAACAAAGACCCCGGCGGTGCGGCCGGTTAGAATTTGCCATTGGAATTTTTCCAGTGTTCCCGCGCCGGAATTTCTTCCACTACGTCCCAGTGCTCTACAATCCGGTTGTTGTCCAGGCGGTAGAGGTCGTAAAAGGCGGCGGGCCGGCGGGCAAACTCGCCTTCGCTGAGCACCAGCACGAAGCTGCCTTCGCCCAATACTTTATGCACCCTGTCGTAGCGGGCAGGCGTGCCCTGCGCTTCCCACTGTTGGCGGACGGCCAGCAGTTCGGCCACGCCGTCGCCCATGTGCGGGTTGTGCTGCATCAACTGGTCGCCCACGAAGTAAGTCCCAATGTTGGCTACGCGCTGCTCCACCAGGATTTCCTGCGTGAAGCGCTGGGCCAGGGCTTTGTTTGATTCTGTTTTAGCGTGGTCCGTGGCCTGGGTTTTGCCGTCGGTCATGGTGCGGCCGCTTTTATTGCGGCTGAGCGGCGTGTCTTGAAGATTGTCCCAGTGCTCGACGGCCAGGCCGTCTTCATAGCGATGAATGTCAAAGGCGATGGTATGCCCAAACAGGTGATAATCCACGTGCACAAAGCTGAAATCGCCGTCTTCAAAAGCGCGCACTACGTGGGTGTACACCTTATCGCGCGGCAGCAGGTCGTGAATGGCCACAATGGCTTCCACGCCGTCGCCGATGCTGACGTTGTGTTGCTTGTAACGGGTTGGGTGCAGCAAGTTCATGACCGACTTGTCCCCGGTTTCGATGCTTTTTTGCAGGGCTGTGGTTTTTTCTTTGGGCGAGCGTTCCATGTGGGTGCTTTGGTCAAGTTGTTTGTTTCCAACAAAGGTGATGCGGCCAGTCAGCCGCGACAAGTAGGGGTGAATTCTTCTAGCCAGGAAAAATTCACCCCTACTATCTATCTGCCCCCTTTCCTCTTAAAGCTCACCAATCCGTATCTTATGTATGAACACAAACTGCCGCGTCCCGTCCACTGCGGCGTGGGCGTGACCATGGAAATTCTCGGCGGCAAGTGGAAAGCGTGTCTGCTCCATAACATTCGCACCGGCCATTGCCGGCCCAGCGCGCTGCACCGCCTCAACCCCACGGCGGCGCCCCGCGTGCTCAACCAGCAGCTTAAAGAGCTGGAAGCCCACGGCATGATAGGCAAGGTCATTCATGCTGAGCTGCCCCTGCGGGTCGAGTACTTCCTGACGCCGCAGGGCCAGAGCCTACTGCCAGTCCTTGATGCCCTGGAAAGCTGGGGCGATGCCCACGGCGAAGTGTTTCGGGCGCTAATAAGCCACCCGTTGCCCGATGCTTCACTTGGCAGTTCGCCAGCTGCCAGCCAGGCTCCTATCCGCGGTAGCCATTAAGCAGAAGCTCTAGGCGCATCGCGTGTCACCAGTACCCGCTCCACCGCCTGCCGAAAGGGCAAAAGCGGCCGGGGCAAAATCTTACGCAATGGCTCGGGGTCGCCAATCATATCGACCTTCACGCCGTCCACAGTACCTTTTATGGTGCCGCTGGAAAGCTTGTCTAGACGCTCGATAAGGTGGGCGCCGGCTCCCATGAGTGTCAGCTGCAGCTGGAGCTTGAGGGGATGCGGTCGGCCCAGGACGTCGGCCGTGCCGTCGATTA
This sequence comes from uncultured Hymenobacter sp., assembly GCA_964249885.1. Classification (GTDB taxonomy): domain Bacteria; phylum Bacteroidota; class Bacteroidia; order Cytophagales; family Hymenobacteraceae; genus Hymenobacter. Next base: position 6,876 of record CAXUEM010000071.1, read on the forward strand.
ATTGGTTGGTTGATAGTACATCGTCGTTGCCTACGTCGTAGCCTTGCCCGCTTCGGCCGGGTGGACGTGCTGGTCAACAACGCCGGCATCATGGACCTGGCCCCGCTCAAGGACACCACGGACGAGATGTCCCAGCGCACCCTGGACATAAACGTCAAGGGCGTATTTAACACCCTGCGCGAGGCCGCCACGCGGCTCAGCGATGGGGGCAGCAGCATCAACTTTTCCAGCTCAACCACGCGGCTTATGCTGCCTGCCTACGGGGCCTACTGCGCCAGCAAAGGGGCCGTTGAGCAACTCACCGGCGTGTTTGCCAAAGAGATGGGGCCGCACCGCATCCAGGTCAACAGCCTCTCGCCCGGGCCAGTCAATACGGAGCTGTTTACAAAAGGCAAGCCCCAGGAAGTCATCGACCGGCTCGCGGGCATGGCCGCCTTTAACCGCATCGGCGAGCCCCAGGACATTGCCGACGTGGTGCTGTTCCTGGCCAGCGACGATTCTCACTGGATTTCGGGCCAGAATCTGGGCGCCAACGGGGCGATGGCCTAAGCCAAGCGCGGGGCCCGCGCCGGAAACACGTCTTCCAACTTTTCAGCTAACCTGCTCATGTCTACTAATTTCTTAGCCGGCAAGGTCGCCCTGATAACAGGCTCTTCCAGTGGCCTGGGCCAAGCTATTGCCGAACGCTACGCCGCCCTGGGGGCCGACGTGGTGGTGCACTATTCCAAAAGCAAAGCCGAGGCCGAGGCCATCGTCAGCACCACGGTGGTCCCTACTCCCGGCATGGCCGTGTACGGCGGCAGCAAGATGGGTGGGCGCTACGTGGTGGACGTGCTGGCCAAGGAAATCGGCCACCGCGGCGTAACGGTGAATTCCCTGATTCCCTACGCCATTGACGGCTCGGGCGTGTTTGCCGACCCGGCCGCCTTCCCCGAAGCCCGCAAAGCCCTGATTGACGCCTCGCCGATGGGCCGGATGGGCACGCTGGAAGATGTGGCCAACCTGGCCGAGTTCTTCGCCAGCGACCTGTCCTCGTTAGTTAACGGCCAGCACCTGATGGCTAACGGCGGCGCTAATGGCTAGCTGCGGGCGCAGGCTGGGACTACTGTGTTCAAGTAGAAACTATTACCGTTTGTAAATATGTGGCTTAGGTTGGGGTCAGATTAAGTCCAACCTCTACTTATCAGGTAGAGCAGAGAAGGCCATACGCGTGCTAACTCCGGCTCGTCGGCCCGGCCCTAGAGCCGGGCTAGGCGGCCCCCGTCCACGCGCATCTCGATGCCCTGCACAAACGCCGCGCGGTCGGAGGCCAGGTAGGCCACGGCATCGGCCACATCCTCGGGGCGGCCCACGTCGGCTTTGTCGATTTGCTCGGCCCCGCTTTTCACGTTGGGGTTGTCCCAGAGCATGGGCGTGTCGATGGCGCCGGGCAGCACGGCGTTGACCCGGATGCCCAGGGGCTTGCCTTCCAGCGCGGCCGAGCGGGTGAGCGAGTTCAGGGCCGCCTTGGCCGCGGCGTAGGGCGCCACCAGCAGGCTGGTTTCGATGGCGTGGATGCTGGACACGTTCACGATGCTGCCGCCGGGCTTCAGGTGCTGAAAGGCCTGCTTGATAAAATAGAACGCGCCGAGCAGGTCCACGTCCAGCACCCGCCGCCAGTCGTCGCCAGTCAGCTCGACCAGGGGCTTGAATTCCATCTGGCCGGCGTTGTTGACCACCACGTCGAGCCGGCCGAAGCGCGTCAGCGTACCCGCGACGGTGGCCGCCACGTCTTCTTCCACGCCCACGTCGCAGACGCTGGCCCACACCTCGGGCGCGCCGGCCGCCCGCACCTGCTCGGCCGCGTGGTTGAGCTTCTCCTCGTTGCGGCCCACGAGCACGAGGCGGGCGCCCTCGGCCGCCAAGCGCTGCGCAATGGCCAGCCCGATGCCGCCCGCTCCGCCGCTGACAATGGCTACTTTATCCTGAAACTGCATAACTTAGAAAAGTTTGTAAGGGTGAGAAAGCAGGCGCCGCCGCGCCGAATGCGGCCGCCCTGATGGCTAGGCCAAAACGCCGGCCGGGCTGCTCGCGGGTATGTCAGTGGGCAGGCCGAAGGGCTCCTGGGTGAAGAGGCGCTGCGCGGGCAGCACGTGCTGCCAGTCCTGAATGATTTGCTTGAACGCGGTGCCCACGGGCCGGACGTTGCGGTCCAGGTCGTAGAGGCCCAGCGGGTTCACGGTGCCATTATTCTCGCGCAGGGCCGAGTCCCAGTCCACCTGGTCGGTGAGCGAGTACCAGGTAAAGCCCACGATGGGCACGCCGTCGTAGCGGGTGCGCAGCAGGTTGGCCCACTGCTTCCAGAGCCACTGCACGGCCTCGTCGCCGTTGGGGCCCTGGGCGAAGTTGGTTTCGGTGTGCATCACGGGCAGGTAGTAGCGCTCCCAGTACTGCTTGGTGATGAGGTAGTAGCCGTACACCTCGCCGGCGGGCCGCACGCTGCCGTCGGCGGCCACGCGGTGCTCGTTCGTGTTGTAGTAGTCGTTGCCCATCACGCAGCGGTGCTTGACCTTGTTTTCCAGGAAGAAGTGGTATTCCTCGCGGGTCATGCCGTGGTCGAGCAGGTACTCGTACACGCCGGAGTCTACGCGGTGGCCGTAGTTGAGGTCCAGAGACAAAAAGCGGCGGTAGTTCAGGATTTCGGCCTGCTTCATGGCCGCCAGGCACTCGGCGTGGTGGTACTCGCTGCTCTCGCTCTGAATGAAGATGGCATCGGGCCGCCCCTCCAGGATGGCGTGCATAGCCAGCACGTTGGCCTTGGCCAGGTACTTGAGGGCCGTCACGAAGGCTTTGTCATTGGCCAGCTGCTCGTTCCACCAGCCCAGCAGGGCCGAAAACTTGGCGCAGACGTAAATCTCGTTTACCGGCGTGTAGAACTGCACCCAGGGAAAGCGCCGGGCAAAATCGCGGGCGTAGTCGGCGAACAGGGCCGGAAAATCGGGGTTCTGAAAGTTGCCCAGCCAGTCGGGCACGCCGAAGTGGCACAGGTCCACGATGGGCACAATATTGAGCGTCCGGAGCTCGGCAAAGGTTTCGTCGGCAAACGACCAGTCGTACTTGCCGGGGCCCAGCCAGGTGGTGTGGATGGGCGGGCCGTAGCGCAGAAACCGGATGCCCATCTCCGATACCAGCTCAAAGTCGCGGCGCCAGTGCTGGTAGTGGCCGCATTTCTCCAGCTCATCGACGCGGACATTGCCCACGGTCGGATTGCTGTTCTCGATGCCCGTGGCAAATAAAAAGGGAATGGCCATAAAGAGGAGTTTAAACTGACTCGTTATTTACCTGCACAGAAGACCGGCTTCTATATAAAAAGCGCCGACCGTTTGCTGGCCGCCACCAACCCATGAAACAGGGCTGGGCTCCTGCCGCTAGGCCGACAAGTCGATAGCCCAGCGGGAAAGCAACCGCAACGAAACCCCCAGGCGCGCAGAAGTTTAGTGATAGACACATTAGGCCAGGCAGGTGCGGAGCATCCAGGCCATGCGCTGGTGGTGGTCCAACAGGTCAGCGCGCTCCGACACCGAAAGTGCCTGGGCCGGCTCTGCGGTGAGCAGGGCCAGGCAATACGCGTGGTCGTCAAGTAGGGCCGCAGCCAGCACCGGCATGCTTTCCAGCGGCGACGTAGCGGCGGGGCGCGGCTGCCAGAAAAGCTCGCGCAACGTATCCAGGAAATAAGGACACCCCAGCACCCACTCCGCAGCGCGGAAGAAGTCCGACACGAATTCGGCTAAAGATGCTGTCTCCGACGGCCCACTTGTGTATAGCAGCGGACTTCCGGTTTGGCTAGCGGCCGGGGCCACTCCGCCGCGCATTCTTGGCCGTTGCCTTCGGTTGACTGCCCGCGAAGGAAGCCGAAGCCGGCCAGTTACGGAGGTGGGGAAGCGCGGGAATTGCGTTTCACTCAGATGAGTGGCTGGGAGGTAACTGAGCGGCTCGCGAGGCGGCGGGTAAAAGAGTTGAAGCAAGTTCATGAGTAAGACACAAAAATTTGACTGCAAGGGAGATGCTCCGCTATTATGCTTGCGCCGCACCGCAAAAAACCGGGTTTAGCTGGCGAGATTAAGCAGGCGGGCCCGGCGCCGATGGTACAGCCCGTAGGACGCCCCGAGCAGCGCCAGCATGAGGAGCGGGCCCAGGCGCTCAGCCAGGGGGTCACCCACGGCGGTGTGCCCCAGAAAAGCGGCCACGAAGGTGAACGCGAAGCCCGCGTAGGCCCATTCCTTGGGCCGGGGCCCCACGGGCGCCAGCAGGATGAGGACGCCCAGCACCTTGGCCACGGCCAACTCCTGGCGGAAGTAGGCCGGGTAGCCCAGGTGCTCAAAGGCCTGCTTCATGGCGGGCTGCGTGAGGTAGGCGTAGGCGGAGAAAAGCATGGCCAGGCTCAGCAAGCCCGTGGTAACCCAGTAACTGATGGTGACAACTTTCATGGGGAAGAAATAAAAAAGAAAAACAAGAAGGATGAGCTGCAAGGAAAAGGGCCAGCGTTGCGAAGATTAAGTAGGCAAATTATTAGTACTGCCTCTGAGGTTGCCCAGCTGCTCGCTGGCCTGCCAGCCCTGGTAGCACAGGTCCAAATCGGCTAGCACGCCGGGGTGCCGGGGCACCCAGCCCAGCACCCGGCGGGCTTTGGCCGAGGTCATGAACTGGTTGTGGTCGAACAGGGCGCTCCAGTCTTCCATCAGGGCCGGGCCGAAGGTTATTGCCCCCTCGAAGCCCGCGGCCTGGGCGGCGCGGACGGCAATATCCAGGC
>CAXUEM010000072.1:0-11608 GCA_964249885.1 uncultured Hymenobacter sp.
GACCACCGAACTGCGCCTTACCACCCAGCGGCTGCTGCGTGATGAGCGAGTACGGTCCGATGGAACGGGCGTGCATCTTGTCATCGACCAAGTGGCCGAGCTTGAGCATGTAAATCACACCCACGGTCACCGGCTGGTCGAACCGGTCGCCGGTCAGGCCGTCGTACAGGTAGGCGCGGCCGAAGCGCGGCAGGCCGGCCTCGGTCAGCTCAGCCGATACTTCTTCCTCGGTAGCACCGTCGAAGATGGGCGTGGCGTAGGTGCGGCCCAGCTTCAGGCCAGCCCAGCCGAGTACGGTTTCGTAAATCTGACCGATGTTCATGCGGCTTGGTACCCCGAGCGGGTTGAGCACGATGTCCATCGGGGTGCCGTCGGGCAGGAAGGGCATGTCCTCGTCGCGCACGATGCGGGCTACTACGCCCTTGTTGCCGTGGCGGCCGGCCATTTTATCACCCACCTTCAGCTTGCGCTTCTTGGCGATGTAAACTTTAGCCAATTGCACGATGCCAGCAGGGAGTTCGTCGCCTACTTCCAGGGTGAAGCGCTGCCGCTTGAAGCGGGCCGTGATGGTGTTGCGGCGCTTGGCGTAGTTGCGCACCAGCTCCAGCAGCAGGCCGTTTACGCGGGCGTCGGCGGTCCAGCCTTCCAGGATGAGGTCCTTGAACAGGTTCACCTCTTCCGGCACGGCGTAGTTGCTTTCGTCCTTGTAGGGGTTCTTCTCCGGGAACAGGCCCTCGGTGATGTTCTTGCGGTTGAACTTAACGCCCTTGGCAATCATCTCCTCGCCGAAGCGGTGCTTGATGCCCTGGCTCGTCTTGCCTTCCAGCAGCTGCACCAGCTTGTCAATCATGATGGCCTTCACGCCGCGCAGCTCGCGGGCGTAGCCGTCCTTGAGGTCCTCGACTTCCTTCTTCGACTTGGCCCGCAGGTTTTTGTCTTTCTTGGGCCGCGAGAACAGCTTGGTGCCAATCACCACACCCTGCAAAGAGGGCGGCGCCTTGAGCGAGGCATCCTTCACGTCGCCGGCCTTGTCGCCGAAGATGGCGCGGAGCAGCTTCTCCTCCGGGGTCGGGTCCGTCTCGCCCTTGGGCGTGATTTTGCCGATGAGGATGTCGCCTTCCCGCACCTCAGCGCCGAGGCGGATGATGCCGTTGTCGTCGAGGTTGCGCACGGCGTCCTCGCTCACGTTCGGGATTTCCGAGGTCAGCTCTTCTTCGCCGCGCTTGGTTTCGCGCACTTCCAGCTCAAACTCCTCGATGTGAATCGAGGTGAAGATGTCGTCGCGCACCACGCGCTCCGAGATGACGATGGCGTCCTCGAAGTTGTAGCCCTGCCAGGGCATGAACGCCACCTGCATGTTGCGGCCCAAAGCCAGTTCGCCCTTGTTGGTGCCGTAACCCTCGCACAACGGCTGGCCCTTGCTCACCCGGTCGCCGCGCTTCACGAGCGGGGTCAGGTTGAGGCAGGTGTCCTGGTTTGTGCGGCGGAACTTGATGAGGTCGTAGGTGATGCGCTCCGCGTCGAAGCTAATCATGATGTCGTCGGCCGAGAGGTCGTACTTCACGATGATTTTGTTCGCGTCCACGTAGTCGATTTCACCCTCGCCCTCGGCCACGATGAGCGTACGCGAGTCGATAGCCGTGCGGCCTTCCAGACCCGTGCCCACAATCGGGGCCTCGGGGCGCAGCAGGGGCACCGCCTGGCGCTGCATGTTCGAGCCCATGAGCGCGCGGTTGGCGTCGTCGTGCTCCAGGAACGGAATGAGCGAGGCCGCCACCGACACAATCTGGTTCGGGGCCACGTCCATGTAGGAGTATTCCGACGGGTTCACCACCGGGAAGTCGCCTTCAAAACGGCCCTTCACCAGCTCCTGGGTCAGCTGACCGCTCTCGTCCAGGCCGGAGTTGGCCTGCGCGATGTGGTGGGTGTCCTCTTCCTCGGCGGTCAGGAACTTCACGTTCTCGCTCATGTCCACCTTGCCGTCTTTCACGGTGCGGTAGGGCGTCTCAATGAAACCCATGGAGTTCACGCGGGCGTGCACGCAGAGCGAGGAAATTAGGCCGATGTTCGGGCCCTCCGGCGTCTCGATGGTGCAGAGGCGGCCGTAGTGCGTGTAGTGCACGTCGCGCACCTCAAAACCCGCGCGCTCCCGGCTCAGACCGCCCGGCCCGAGGGCCGACACGCGACGCTTGTGCGTCACTTCGGCCAGCGGGTTGGTCTGGTCCATGAACTGCGAGAGCTGGTTCGTGCCGAAGAACGAGTTAATCACGCTCGACAGGGTGCGGGCGTTAATCAGGTCCACCGGCTTGAAGTCCTCGTTGTCGCGCACGTTCATGCGCTCCTTGATGGTACGGGCCATCCGGGCCAGGCCCACGCCGAACTGGGCGTAGAGCTGCTCGCCCACCGTGCGCACGCGGCGGTTGCTCAGGTGGTCAATGTCATCGACAATGGCCTTCGAGTTAATCAAGCCAATCAGATACTTTACGATGAGCACGATGTCCTCATTGGTCAGTACCCGCGACTCCTGCGTCATCGCAATCTGCAGCTTCTTGTTAATCCGGTAGCGGCCCACCTCACCGAGGTCGTAGCGCTTGTCCGAGAAAAACAGCTTCTGGATGATGTCGCGGGCGGTTTCTTCGTCCGGGGCTTCGGTGTTCCGCAGCTGCCGGTAAATCTGCTCCACGGCTTCCTTCTCCGAGTTGGAGTTGTCTTTCTGCAGCGTGTTGTAGATGATGGCGAAGTCGGCGATGTTCACGTTCTCCTTGTGCAGGATAACGGACTTGGCGCCGGCTTCGAGGATGGTGTCGATGTCGGCCTCTTCAATCACCGAGTCGCGCTCCAGCAGCACCTCGTTGCGGTCGATGGACACGACTTCGCCGGTGTCCTCGTCCACGAAGTCCTCGGTCCAGGTGCGCAGCACCCGGGCGGCGAGCTTGCGGCCCACGGCTTTCTTCAGGTTTTTCTTCTCGGCCTTCACTTCCTCGCTCAGCCCGAACAAGTCCAGAATGTCCTTGTCGGTGCCGTAGCCGATGGCGCGCAGCAGGGTCGTGACCGGGAATTTCTTCTTGCGGTCGATGTAGGCGTACATGACGTTGTTCACGTCGGTCGCAAACTCAATCCACGAGCCCTTAAAAGGAATAATGCGGGCCGAGTACAGCTTGGTGCCGTTGGTGTGCTTGCTCTGGGCGAAGAACACGCCCGGCGAGCGGTGCAGCTGCGAAACAATGACGCGCTCGGCCCCGTTAATCACGAACGAGCCCTTCTCGGTCATGTAGGGGATGTTGCCGAGAAACACTTCCTGCTCGATGGTCTGGAAGTCTTCGTTGTCCTTGTCGTTGCAGATAAGGCGCAGCTTGGCTTTCAGCGGCACCGAATACGTCAGGCCGCGGTCGATGCACTCGTCCACCGTGTACTTCGGCGGGTCGACGTGGTAGTCAATAAAGTTGAGGACGAAGTTCTCGCGCGAGTCCGAAATCGGAAAGTTCTCGGCAAACACCTTGAACAAGCCCTCATTGGAGCGGCGCTCGGCGGCCGTCTCTAATTGGAAGAACTCCTGAAACGAGCGCACCTGCACGTCCAGAAAGTCCGGATACTCAATAACTTTCCTAATCTTGGCGAAATTGATTCGCTCGCTCACGGGCGCCGGCGTCAAGATGACTTGCTCTTGGTGCTCGGCTTTTGCTTTCGGTGTAGCCAATGGAGGAGGGTTTTAAAAAATGGACACGGAAGCGTACTGAAAAGGCCGGCCGGGTTTCAACGTCGGGCCGACCAGGAGCCAAGCTCGGGCTTGGCAAACAAAACCAGCAGGGGGTCAGCCACTTGCTACCCCCTGCTGACCTTGCGTAAACGCGCTGCCACGGCGCGCAAAATGCCCCAAGCCAAGGCCGGAGGCGGCATAGCCGCATACAAACAGGAAAAGACCTGGCTAAGTTGCCAGGTCTAATCCAGTTTCGCGGCGAAGTTGCGGCGGTAGAGCAGCTTACTTAATCTCTACTTCGGCACCAGCTTCTTCCAACTGCTTCTTCAGGCCTTCGGCTTCGTCCTTGGTTACGCCTTCTTTCATGGCTTTGGGAGCACCGTCCACCAGCTCTTTGGCTTCTTTCAGGCCCAGGCCGGTCAGGTCTTTCACCAGTTTCACCACGGCCAGCTTGGCACCGCCCGCCGACTTCAGGATAACGTCGAACGAGGTTTTCTCCTCGGGAGCCTCAGCCGCAGCGGCGCCGCCGCCACCGCCGGCCATCATCACGGGAGCAGCAGCAGCGGGCTCGATGCCGTACTCGTCCTTCAGGATGGTAGCCAGTTCGTTTACTTCTTTCACCGTCAGGCTCACGAGCTGCTCAGCGAATGCTTTCAAATCTGCCATTTCAGTAGATTATTAAAAAAGGGGGTTGAAAATTAAAAAGGGAGGGGTGAAAAAGGGAGCTACCTGGAAGCAGCAGCTCCGTAAGGGCGGCTAGCTTAGATAAGCTAAGCAGCCGACGCTTCGGAAGTGGATTCGGAAGCGTCGGCCGAGCCAGCGCCTTCTTTTTCGGATAGGGTTTTGAGCAGGCCCGCCAGAATGTTGCCGCCGCTTTGCAGCGCCGAGATAACATTTTTGGCCGGCGACTGCAGCAAGCCAATCAGCTCGCCCAGCAGCTCGGTTTTGCCTTTCAGCGTGCTCAGCGTCTCCAGCTGCTCGGCGCCCACGTAGATGCTGGCGTCGATGTAAGCACCTTTCAGGGCGGGCTTCGGCGTCACGCCGCGGCCGTAGGCCTGCTGGCGGTAGAAGTCCTGCAACAGCTTGGCCGGCGCGTTGCCGCTCTCCTTCGAGAACAGCACCCCCGACTGGCCTTTCAGCGCGGCATCGATTTCGCTGGTGTCGCCACCGAGCGTATCCATGGCCTTGCGGATAAAGGTGTTTTTGTACACCTTGAACTCCATCCCGCGGTTGAAGCACAACCGGCGGAATTCGTTGATTTTAGCCACCGACATGCCAGCGGCGTCGGTGATGTAGAATGCGTTGTTAGCCTGAATCTTCTCGCTCAACTCATCTACGAGGGCTTGTTTTTCTTCCCGCGTCATCGGATGTTGATTAGTTAGTTGGCGTTGTTAACCTGGCTGTCGACGGGCACGCCCGGCGACATGGTGCTGCTCAGGGTGATGCTCTTGATGTAGGTACCCTTCGACGAGGACGGCTTCAGGCGGGTCAGCGTCTGGATAACTTCCAGCGCGTTCTCGGCTAGGCGCTTCTCATCAAACGACACCTTGCCCACCGAGCAGTGAATGATGCCGGTCTTGTCGACTTTGAAGTCGATTTTACCCGCCTTCACTTCCTGCACCGCCTTGGCCACGTCGGTCGTTACCGTGCCCGACTTCGGGTTCGGCATCAGGCCGCGCGGGCCGAGCACCCGGCCCAGACGGCCGACTTTGGCCATCACCGAGGGCATGGTGATAATCACGTCGATGTCGGTCCAGCCTTTCTCGATTTTGGCGATGTAGTCGTCGAGGCCCACGAAGTCAGCGCCGGCGGCGGTGGCTTCGGCTTCCTTGTCGGCGGGCACCAGGGCCAGCACGCGCACTACTTTGCCGGTGCCGTGGGGCAGCGTGGCCACGCCACGCACCATCTGGTCGGCTTTGCGGGGGTCAACGCCCAAACGGACGTCGATATCTACCGAGGCGTCGAACTTGGTGAAGGTGATGTCCTTTACCACTTTCGCGGCTTCCACGAGGCTGCGCACTTGCGTCAGGTCGTGCTTGGCAAGGGCTTCCTTGCGCTTTTTGCTGATTTGAGCCATAAGTTAGTTCTCCTTAAAAGTTAGTCTTTGAAGGGAGAATCGCCCTTGATGGTGATACCCATGCTCCGGGCCGTGCCCGCCACCTGCTTCATGGCCGACTCCACCTCGAAGGCGTTGAGGTCGGGCATTTTGGTTTCGGCGATGGTGCGCACCTGCTCCCAGGTCACGGAGCCAACCTTGTTGCGGTTCGGCTCTTTCGAGCCGCTCTGCAGCTTGGCCGCTTCCATGAGCAGCACCGGCGCGGGGGCCGTTTTCACCACGAAGTCAAACGACTTGTCGGTGTACATGGTAATAAGGACCGGGCACACTTGACCAGCTTTATCCTGGGTGCGAGCATTAAACTGCTTGCAGAACTCCATGATATTCAAGCCTTTGCTACCAAGTGCAGGTCCTACCGGCGGCGAGGGGTTCGCGGCGCCTCCCTTAATCTGAAGTCTCAGATAACCTCTGATTTCTTTGGCCATTTGGTTTTATTGGCTGCGGCCGCGTCGCGTCGTAACTCGCGGCGGCCTCAGTTTGAACTATACTCCTGTTGGAAGCCCGCCCTAGCCGGAGTGGATGCTAGGTTGGATGTTTTATGTGTAGAACTTAGATGTTAGAACTCAGAGCTTAGATGGATAAAAGACAAGCGAGAAAGCAGACCAAAAGTCTAAGTTCTAAGCTCTAACATCTAAGCTCTAAAACCTATACTTCTTTCTCTACCTGCGTGTAGCTCAGCTCTACCGGCTGCGAGCGGCCGAAGATTTTCACCACCACGTTCAGTTTCTTGCGCTCTTCAAACACCTCATTCACCACGCCGGAGAAGCCGTTGAACGGACCGTCCACCACCTTCACCGTCTCGCCTACCACGTAGGGCTTGTCGAGGGCAGCGGGAGCTTCCTCCTGCTCATCCACGATGCCGAGGATGCGGTTGACCTCCGAGATGTGCAGCGGCACCGGCTTGTTGTTGGCGGCGTCCTTCTTGTCCTTGTCGCCGAGGAAACCGATGACGCCGGGCGTGCTCGTGATGATGTGGTCTACTTCGCCGTGGCCGAGGTCGGCGTGGATGATGATGTAGCCCGGATACAGGTTCCGCTCGCGGACGCGCTTCTTGCCGTTGCGCATCTCGAACACCTTCTCAATCGGAATGAGCACCTGCGGCACCAGCTCCGTGAGGTTGTGGCGGCCCAGCTCCGTTTCGAGGTAGTTTTTGGCTTTCTTCTCTTGGCCGCTCACCGAGCGCACCACGTACCATTTCAATTCTCCCATCGTCGTAATTACTGCGCGAAGGAGTTGTAGAAAGCCTCCAGGCTTTTGTTGAAGGCCACATCCATGATGCCCACCACGATGGCGAAGACAATGGAGCCGACCAGCACCAGCCCGGCGCTTTTTTGCAGTTCCGTCGAAGTCGGCCACGTCACATTGTAGCGCATCTCCTCGATGGTTGTGCGGAAATAGTTGCTCAGCTTGTCCATGCAGGAAACTGGTTTGGCTGGTGAAAAACGGCCTGCCGAAGCAGGCCGCGAAGCGTGGATACGTGCACGAGTGGAGAGATTCGAACTCCCATCAAAGGTTTTGGAGACCTCTATTCTACCCTTGAACTACACTCGTAAGTAGACATTCCCTTTTATCAGAATTCGTCAAAGGGAGTGCAAAGGTAAGAGAAACAGTGGGAAATACAAACCTTCTGAATCAGATACCTATAAAAAAGCCGCTCCCGATGATTCGGAAGCGGCTTTTTTTATCAGTTAAGCCTAAGCTTAGTCGAGCACTTCGGTTACCTGACCGGCACCAACCGTGCGGCCACCTTCGCGGATAGCGAAGCGCAGGCCTTTCTCCATGGCTACTTTGTTGATAAGCTCCACGGTGATGGTGATGTTGTCGCCGGGCATCACCATTTCCACGCCCTCGGGCAGGGAGATGATGCCGGTAACGTCGGTGGTACGCAGGTAGAACTGCGGACGGTAGTTGTTGAAGAACGGGGTGTGACGGCCGCCCTCCTCTTTCGAAAGCACGTACACCTCAGCCTTGAACTTCTGGTGGGGAGTTACCGAGCCGGGCTTGCAGATAACCATGCCGCGACGGATGGCTTCTTTTTCAATGCCACGGAGCAGCAGACCTACGTTATCGCCGGCTTCGCCGCGGTCGAGGATTTTGCGGAACATCTCTACGCCGGTTACGGTCGACTTCAGGCCCTGGGCAGCGCCCATGCCGAGGATGTCAACCTGCTCGCCGGAGTTGATGATGCCGCGCTCGATACGACCCGTAGCCACGGTGCCGCGGCCGGTAATCGAGAACACGTCTTCCACGGGCATCAGGAAGGGCAGGTCGGTCAGACGAGCAGGAATCGGAATGAACGAGTCCACGGCGTCCATCAGCTCGTTGATTTTCGGTACCCAGTTGGCGTCGCCGTTCAGGCCGCCGAGGGCTGAACCCTGGATAACGGGGATGTTGTCGCCGTCGAAGTCGTAGAACGAAAGCAGTTCACGGATTTCCATCTCCACCAGCTCAAGCAGCTCGGGGTCGTCTACCATGTCCACTTTGTTCATGAACACCACTAGCTGGGGCACACCTACCTGACGAGCGAGCAGGATGTGCTCACGGGTCTGGGGCATGGGGCCATCGGTAGCAGCTACCACGAGGATAGCACCGTCCATCTGGGCAGCACCCGTTACCATGTTCTTCACGTAGTCAGCGTGACCGGGGCAGTCAACGTGGGCGTAGTGACGGTTTTTGGTGGAATACTCTACGTGAGCGGTGTTGATGGTGATACCACGCTCTTTTTCCTCGGGCGCGTTGTCAATCGAAGAGAAGTCGCGCTTTTCGGCCAGGCCCTGGTTTGCCAGCACCATGGTGATAGCAGCGGTCAGGGTCGTTTTGCCGTGGTCGACGTGGCCGATGGTACCGATGTTTACGTGCGGCTTGGACCGGTCGAAATTTTCTTTAGCCATTGTAAAGAGTAGAAAAAAGAGGGAGGTGAGGTAAAATTAAAAACAGGCCTTTACGGCAAGAAAGCGAAACCCGGCCCCCAGCAGACTGGTTCAAACGGGCGTCGCTTCACGCTGCTGGCCGCGCCCCGGCACCGACGTGAAGCCAGCAGGGGGTGAGGTATTATGTGAGCCATTTATGGGATTTGAACCCATGACCTCTTCCTTACCAAGGAAGTGCTCTACCACTGAGCTAAAACGGCTTATTAAACGAACTACGAACTGAGCGGGAGACGAGGTTCGAACTCGCGACCTACAGCTTGGAAGGCTGTCGCTCTACCAACTGAGCTACTCCCGCGGAAGGGAGAGTTAAGAGTTAAAAGCGTAGAGTTAAGAGTTAAAAAACGCTCCTAACCTTTAACTCTTAACTCTTAACTCAATCTGTGGGGGTAACAGGACTCGAACCTATGAACCCGAAGGAGGTGAGTTACAGTCACCCGCAATTGCCGCTATGCGATACCCCCAGTTTGTTTGACTCGCGCCGGTTGCGCTAGGTCGTAGTCCATTTGTTTTCGCTGCTGAGCAATCAACAGGTCAGTAAATGGAGTTGCAAAATTAAGGGTTTCCCGATACAAGTCAAGCCTGCGGGCAAAAAACGTCGGATTATTTTTCGCCAGCAGGGAGTAACGTACTCTACATGAGATTGTAATAAGCTTTCAGGCGCTGGTCGGTTTCCTTGGCTTTTATGTCCTGCAGCGTGGTTTTGACTTGGGGCATACTGGCCGTGAGCTGCGTCAGGCCACGGTAGGCGCCCAGCCGCACGAGGTATTTGGGATGGGTGCGGGCCATGGTTTCCAGGATTTTCAGGCCTTTGTCGCGCTCCACGGCTGGAATGCGGGTCATGACTTTGCCGAACGATTCGAGGAACTCATACAGGTCGGCGTCAGCCACGTCCGGCAGGCGGCGCAGAAACCAGCCGTACTGGTCGAGGCCGCCGACTTGCGCGTAGTAGCCGGCCACGGCATTGAGCAGGGGGCCATTGGTAGTGGTTTCCAGCGCCGCAATCTGCTGGCGCGGGTCGGTGGTGGCGCGGCGGCGCAGGGCAGCAATGGCGGCGGCGGCCACGGTGTAGGAGCTGTCGTTGAGCGCCGTCAGGTACAGCGAGGTGTAGTTGTCGGCGGGAAAGGATGCCAGCGTGGTCAGGGCTTGGGCGCGGACACGGGGGTTGGGGTCAGCGGTAGCCAAGCGCTGAATGTCGCGGCGCACGGCGCCGGGCTCAGGGCCGCGGTAGCCGCGCAGATGGTCCAGCGCGGTGCGGCGGATGGCCCAGAACGGGTCGTCCAGCGCGGCGCGCATCAGGCTGCTCACACCCAGGTCGTTGACCTTGTTCTGCAGCAAATCCAGCGCCTCGTACTTCTGCAGGTACGTGCGGCCGTGATAAAACTGATACACGATTTCCTCCTGGCTGCGCTCCTCGTCGAGTTGGGCCAGCAGGGTACCTTCGCTGTCGAACTTCACCAAGCTGGGCTTCTGGCTGACCGGCAGCTGGAAGGTTTGGTACTGTTTGGTGATGACGATGCGGTGCTCGGTGGGCTTGTCATTGACCCAGGTCGTCACCGTAACGGGCAGGCGGTAGATGGGCGAAAACGTGGAATCCTGGGTTTGCTGCACCCGCAGGCTGACGTGGTCTTTGCCATACGAGTGGCTGACTTTCAGCTCCGGGTGGCCGCGCTGCATAAACCATTGGTCGAAAAACCACATCAGGTCCTCGCCGGTGGTTTCCTCGAAAGCCATGCGCAGCTTGGAGATTTCGACGGCCGAGAACTTGTGCTGCGTGAGGTAGCGGCTGAGCGCGGCAAAGAAGGCCTCGTCGCCCACGTACTTGCGCAGCATGTGCAGCACCCGGCCGCCTTTGTCGTAGGAGTGCCGGTCGAACATGCTTTCGCGGTCTTCGTAGCGGTAGCGAATCAGCGGCTCACGCTTGGCCTGAGCTTCTTCGAGGTAGTTATTCAGCTTGGTTTGCTGCACCAGCGCGGCCTCGTCGGCACCCAGCTTGAACTCGGCCCAGAGCAGCTCCGAGTAGTCGGCGAAGCTTTCGTTCAGCGGCAGGTTGCTCCAGCTTTCGGCCGTCACGTAGTCACCGAACCAGTGGTGAAACAGCTCGTGGGCAATGGTGCTTTCGCCGGTGTTGTAGGCCGCGTCCAGCAGCTCGCGCCTGGTGGCCTGAATGGTGCTGCCGTGCACGGTGGCGGTGGTGTTCTCCATGGCGCCGCTCACGTAGTCGCGCACGGCAATCTGGGCGTACTTCTCCCAGGGATACTCCGCGCCCAGCTTTTTCGAGAAAAACTCCAGCATTTCGGGCGTACGGCCGAATACGGCCTTGGCAGTGCCAGCATATTTGGGCTCGACGTAGTAGTCCACGGCCTTGCCGCGCCAGGTGTCACTGACCACCGCAAAGTCGCCGACCGCAATCATGGCCAGGTAGGGCGCGTGGGGCAGGGTTTGGCGCCAGGTGTCGGTGCGCGTGCCGTTCGGGTTGTCTTTCGAGGCTACCAGCAGGCCGTTGGAGAGCGTCTTGAACTGCTTTTCTACGGTCAGCGTGATTTCCTGGGTCATGCGCTGGTTGGGCTTATCGATGGTCGGAAACCAGCACGACGAGCTTTGGGTCTCGCCCTGGGTCCAGATTTGGCGGGGCTTGCTGCCTTCCTTGCCCGTCGGGTTGATGAAGTATAGCCCTTTGTCCTCGGTGATGGCCTCGCTACCCCCTGCTGGCAGCTCGTTAGGTTTGGCCACGTAGGCTATGCGCACCTGATAGGGCTCGGCGCGGGTGAAGGCCCGGCCCAGGGCAATGGTGAGCTGGCGCTTATTGTAGGTGTAGTTGAGGTTTTTCGATTTTTTATCCGTCAGCAGCTGCACGCTATTTATATC
>CAXUEM010000073.1:0-5691 GCA_964249885.1 uncultured Hymenobacter sp.
GCTCGGGGGGCCAGGGCCGCCCCCGCCAGCAGCAGCAGGGTAGTAATCAGCCCGGAGAATATAAAATGACGCACAAAAAAACGATAAAAGTTAAGACACTGAAAGCTGTTCACTGGTTTTGCCAAAGCGGCGTTCCCGGCGCTGGTAGGCCTGAACTGCTTCCTCAAAATGAGCCCGCCGAAAGTCAGGCCACAGCAAATCAGTAATGTAAAGTTCCGTGTAGGCGAGCTGCCAGAGCAGGAAGTTGCTGATGCGCTGCTCTCCGCTGGTCCTAATCAGCAGCGCCGGGTCCGGAATGCCCGCCGTGGACAGATAGCTCGCCAGGGTACCTTCGGTAATCTGGTCGGGCTGCATCTGGCCGGCGGCCACATCCTGCGCCAGCCGGCGGGCCGCCTGCGTCAGGTCCCAGCGGCCGCTGTAACTCAGGGCAAGAATGAGCGTCATGCGGGTGCCGCCGGCGGTGAGTTGCATAGCCTCGGCAAGCTCGCGCTGGCACGACGCCGGCAGGCTGCTGGTGTCGCCGATGGCTTGCAGCCGGACGCTGTTCTTGAGCAGGGTAGCCGTTTCCTGCCGGATGGTATGCACCAGCAACTGCATCAGCGCATTAACCTCGAACGCCGGGCGGTTCCAGTTTTCGGTCGAGAAGGCGTAAAGCGTGAGGTAGCTGACACCGATTTCGGCGGCCGTCTCTACCGTTTCGCGCACGGCGGTGATGGCGCTCTGGTGGCCGAACACCCGCAAGCCACCCCGCTGCTTGGCCCAGCGGCCGTTGCCATCCATTATGACGGCCACGTGAGCCGGAATATTTTGAGAGTCAATCACAGACCGGGCGGTCATTGCAGCGGGTTGGGTAAAAGGAGCCGCAAGTTACGCAAAGGGTTGCACACGCTCCGCAGCCCGGCCTGCCTTATCCAACGCTGTCCGGCCAAGTCAACATTGCCCCGTGGCCTGCTCCCGTCCCCGGTGCCAATAAGCCAGCAGGGAGCGGAAACCCTCAGCGGCGCCCTCTCTCTTTGTTCTTGGCCTTAACCGGGTCGGGGCAGTTAATTTTATAGAAAGTATAGGATATGGTTAAGCCGCTGTAGTAGTACCAGTCCTGGTCGTGCTCATTTACCAGCAGGGGGGTCTGGTCGTGCAACTGGTCAAGCCGGTCAGTGAAGGTCTTGCGGGCTCCAACTTCCAGCCCCACATTGATAAAGTCGGACAAGGCATATTTTAAACCAACGCCAATAGGCACGGCCAAGCCGAACTGGCTGTCAGACCGGGCGAAATCGCCCTGCAACGCTGCATTTCGAGTGCGGGTGCTGGTGCTAGTGAAGAAGCCGGCTATGCCCACAAAGCCATAGGGCGTAAAGTGCCGGTAGTCGCGGCGGTCCCGGTAGTTCAGAAAATTATATTCCAGCACGGCTGAGGCCTCCGTCAACAGGCCTTTCATATCGGTGCGGCGGTAGGCGGGCAACGGGGGCGTGGTGCCGCCGGCACCCTGCACATTTTCGTCGTCGGCTCGCAGCAAGCCGACCAGCAGGCCACCCCGCAGGGTCACGGGCATCGAGACGTCGCGGCGGTAGAAGACCGTGAGAGCTGGCCGGTTGTTTTGCAGCTGATACTGCGGCGACACTTCGCCCTTGTAATTGAGGGCGCCCAACCCCAGCCCCAGTTCGCTGGTGTTTTGGGCGCGGGCGGTTAAACAAAAAAACGCACTCCCCGCCTGCAATAAGCAAGCGAGGAGTGCGCCACGAGATGTTGAATAGGTCATTAAGCTGTCTGTAAAGGTAGCCGCACAGCCAGCTAAACGGGCCTAGCGGAACTTGGGGTTCTTGATGCGGGGCGTCAGGATGTAGTTGAGCGAAATACCCGTCTGCACGTACCAGTCATCTTCGTCAGGAGTACCGCGCTGGCCTTTTGCCTTATTAAACCCTGCAAATTCTCCGTCTATACGGTCCGTGATAGTGTTTTCAGCACCACCAACGCCACCGAAATAGTTGGCTGCGGTCGAACCCAAATCAACACCGGCGTATTGGGTACTTACGTCATCAAGATAGTCGGTGAATGTCTTGCGGAAGCCAATTTCCAAGGACGCGTCGAAATTGCGGTTGATACGGTAACGCACGCCAGCACCGAATGGTATAGCAAATTGGGTCTTGCTATAGGGTTTGTTAGAGCTACCATCTAAATTTTGACCTTCCGTACCGAGGGGCTGCAAATTCACAAAGGTGCCGGCTCTCAAATCGCCAACAGACTCTTTGACTTCGCCTTTGGGGTTATGGTAGAAACCGGCTACGCCACCGAACACATACGGCACAAAGTCAGGACGCTTGAGGTAGTTGTTGCGGTTCTCAATCAGGTCCACGATACCGACGGCCGACAGTTCGAAGATGTCGTTGCGGAAGTTCATGTTCCGGTTGCGGCGGAAACGCTGCTCCGGGTCGGAAGCATCAGCTGATTTGGCGTCATCGCCCAGAATGCGACCATAAGCCAGCGCAAGGCGGCCCGTTACGCGGGGATAGAAGCGACGCGAAATCGAGAGACCTACGTTGGGACGGGTAGCCCCAAAGCGCAGGCTCGAAAAGCTGGGCTTGGGTACTAGGTCGCCGAAGTAGTTCATGGCGTTCAGGCTCACCCCCACGGAGTTGTACTGCTTGCGCTTACTGAACTGCTGCGCCTCAGCCTCGGGCGCGGCTAACAGGGCAAGCCCCAGCAGCAGGGCAGACGGATAGGCGAAAAAATGCTTCATAAAGCGGCAAAAATTGGGTTTCAAATGCAAAATACCGTCTTTAGGCGAGACGGGCGCGCTAACCAGCAAAGGCAAAAGTAAGAGTTAAATAAATAATAAAGGGTTGCGTGCCAGAATATTTATAATGCAGAGCTGCTAGCTTAGGCTTCCGGCCGGGTTGCGCCGGTCAAGCCCCCAGTTGAGTTTGCTGCGCAGTGTACTGAGAAAGTTGACGTGATTAAGTTTTACGAGTCGGGCATTGAAGGTTTCGCGCCGCACGGCCATCTGCACGGTGGCCTCGACTGGTACCGAGCGGGAGTCGAGCGAGAGCATGTAGCTGCTGCTACGGCCTTCAATCTCAAACGAAATTACGCTTTGGTCGGAAACAACAAGCGGCCGAACGTTCAAATTGTGGGGGCATACGGGCGCAATGATAAAATTGTTGGTGTGCGGCAGCATCACGGGCCCACCGCTGCTGAGCGAATAACCAGTAGAGCCCGTAGGCGTGCTGACGATGAGTCCATCGGCCCAGTACGAGTTCAGGTACTCGCCGTCGATGTAGGTGTGCACCACTATCATGGCCGAGGTTTCACGCTTTAGGATGCTGAACTCATTGAGCCCGAAGTTGATACCGCCAAACACATCAGGGTCAGTATCGACCCGAATCAGGCTGCGCTCCTCAATGGTGAAGTGGCCCTTGAATAGGGCGTCAATGGCCTGGGCAATCCGGTCGGGGGTGATGGTAGCCAGAAAGCCGAGCCGCCCGGTGTGAATGCCCAGAATCGGAATCTGCAGGCGGCCAACGTACGTGACGGTATCCAGCAGGGTGCCGTCGCCGCCGATGCTGAGCACGAACTGCGTGCCGCGCAGCGAGTCGCCGCGTCGAAAATCGGTGGTGCCTTCGGGCAGGCGCAGGCGCCCGGCCAGGTAGGTGCGGAAGGTTTCGACGATGCGAACTTCGGCCTGGCGGGCGGCCAGGTCGTCGAACAGGGCCTGGATGTAGGGCAGGGCGGCTTCGTCGAAGGGCTTGCCCAGAATGGCGATTTTCATAACGAAACGATAACCTGCCGGCTGCTTGCCGGCATCAGATAGGAAAAGCGGTTCGCAGAAAAAGACCGGTTTCGCCCCGGCGGTTGCGCGTGTACTCGACCACAAAGGTGCGGTCGTAGTACGTGACCAGGTGCAGGCCCAAGCCTATCGAGGCCAGCAGGGAGTTGGGCAACTCGTTATCAGCCTGGGTGGGCCGGCCGGCTACGTAGCCCCCATCGGCAAAGATATTACCATAGAGCGTGAGCGGCAGCTGGCCGAACTTGGGGTCACTGAGGCCGGGCAGCTGAATGGTGCGCGTATTGAGCAGGCGGTAGCTGACCCCCTGCTGGACGAGCGCAAAGTACCGGCCCTCAATCACGTAGGCGTCGTAGCCCCGCACCAAGGCCTCGTAGCCCAGGGCGCGGCGGTCGAGGTAAGCCAGCTGGCTGGCGTAGCGCAGCTGGGTGGTCAGGCCGCTGCTGCTGTAGAAACCGCCTCCCAGGGGCTGGTAGCGGGCGTAGCGCAGGCGCAGGGTGCTGATGGCAGGCGTGCGGCGGTCGAGAAACTGCCGGTGACTAAGCTGCGCTTGCGCAAACTGCCCACTCAGCGGATAAGCAAAGGTGTTGCGCTGGTTGCGGGTGCTGGTCAAAGTGGCTTCGATGAACTCACGCTGCTGACGGCCCAGGTAATAAGCCGGATTCAGCCGGAGCACGCTGTCGTCGATTTGCTGGCGGTGGTAAGCGAAGTCCAGGGCGGTGAGAAACTGCACCGTGGCCCGGTACCGCAGCCCGGCCAGCAGATACAGGCGCTGCACCGGAAAGCCCGCCTCGTTATAGTACGCCACCAGCCGGTCGGCCCGCGTGTCGTAGTCGAGGGTGTGGCTTTGAAAATACGAGAAGCCCAGCCCCAGCCCCAGCCGGCGGCGACGGCCGAAGCCGGGTGCCTCGTAAAACAGGTCGTAGCGGCGGTTGAAGCCGTGCTGCAGGTTCAGGGTCAGGCGCTCGTTGCGGCCCCGGAAGTTTTCGCGGCGCACGTACAGGCCATAGTCGAAGCGGCGCCAGCGGTCAGGGCGGTCGAGCCAGGCGTTGAAGTTGCGGTCGGCAATGGCGAAGGTGGGCAGCGGAAACAGGTACCAGCGCTCCTGCACGCTGAAAACAACCGTCAGCTCCCCCTGCTGGCAGGTAGCCAGCACCCGTACCGTGTGAAACAATTGCAGGTTGAAGAGCCGGCTGCGGTTGGCTTCGAGGCGGGCCGGCAAGCTCGCGGCCGTCAGCGAGTCGCCTTCCCGAAAATCCAGCTCGGCCCGCAGCGTCACGGCGCGCGTCACCTGATTGCCCGCAAAAATGATGGCTCGGACGGGCAGCCGGGCCAGCGGCAACTGGCCGGCGGCCGGACAGCCTACCAGGCGTACAAGCGAATCAGCGGGCAGCCCGGCCGCTACCTGCGCTTGGAGCGGCAACGCCCAAAAGACGCTCAGCCAGAGGCCCATTAAAGACAACAGCCGTTTACACACCAGGGCAAACTTACACACTCAGGTAGCGCAGCAGGGCGTCGTAGCGCTCGTGCTCGTTTTCCGTGACTGGGGCCGCGCCGCTGAACTGCGCCGACACCACGTAGCCGAACCGCTCCAGGGTGGCCGTAATCCGGCTCAAGTCGTCGGTATTGAGCTTGAGCGTGAGGCGAATGCGGTAGGGGTCGTGCTCGTCCTGGGCTACGTGGGCGCTGACAATCTTGGCGTTGTTTTCCTCGACGTAGCGGCTGATTTGCGTGAGCGAGTAGTCGCGCTCTTCCATGGTCAGCACCAGAATGCCGCCCTGACCGGCCGGGCCGGGCGTGGGGCCGAAGGCCGCCAGCGCGTCGCTCACGGTCACCACGCCGGCATATTCCTGCCGCTCATCGAGCACGGGCACGAGCTGGATTTTATTTTCCACGGCCAGCTCCACTACGCG
>CAXUEM010000073.1:5701-11603 GCA_964249885.1 uncultured Hymenobacter sp.
GGTAGAAGTGCTGGTCGTGCTGCACGTGCACATGGGCAAACCCCAGGTTGAGGTCGGCCAGCAGGGTGTCGGGGTTTTCGTAGTCGGCCAAATCGGCTTCCGTGATGAGGCCGCGGTATTGCCGCTCATCGAGCACGGGCAGCTGGCCGACGTGAAACTCCTCGAGCCAACGGGCAGCCTTGCCGGCTGAGTCCGTCGCCTTGAGGGGCGGAATCATCTGGTTGAGAAGGTCTTCGGCGAGCATGTGATACAAGGGCGAGAAGCAAAAAGCGGCGGGCCAGCCGGCGCCCACCTACTAGACCCGCGAAACCGCGGAAAGGTTGGCCCGGGGCACCAAGAAAGCAAAAATCTGCCGGTGGGCCGGCGCGCTGCCGCGCGTACCCTCAAGCTACGGCTTCCGGTGCGAGTTGGGATTGGGTCAAAAACCGGCGCAGGCAGCGGTTGAAGGCGGCCGGGCGCTCCATCATGGGAGCGTGGCCGCAGTGGTCGAGAAACCGCAGGCTGGCCTGCGGCAGCAGCCGGGCAAACTCGTGGGCGACGGACGGTGGGGTGATGGTATCGTTCAGGCCCCAGACCAGCAGCACGGGCACCCGGATACGGCGTAGCTCCCGGCTCAGGTTGTGGCGCTGGGCCGAGCGGGCAATAGCAATGATGCGCAGGCACTTGGCGTTGGAATTCGTGACGTTGAACACCTCATCGACCAGCTCTTTGGTGGCAATGCGCGGGTCATAGAACGTATAGCCCACCCGCTCCTGCACATAGGCGTAGTTGCCGCGTTTGGGAAACGAGCCGCCCATGCCGTCCTCGAACAAGCCGCTGCTGCCGGTGAGCACCAGCCGGGCCACGCGGCCGGGGTTGTGCAGGGCATACACCAGGGCAATGTGGCCGCCCAAGGAATTGCCCAGCACCGCAAACGAGGCCGGCAGCGCCAGCGCCGCCACGAAATCCTCTACGTACTCAACCAGCCCCGGCACGCCGGCCTGGGTGAGCGGCATGTCGTAGATGGGCAGCAGCGGAATCACCACGCGGTAGTCGGGCCGAAACTCATCTACCACCTCCTGCCAGTTGCTGAGCGCGCCAAACAAGCCGTGCAGCAGCAGCAGCACCGGGCCCCGGCCCTCATCCACGTACTCAAATCGGTCCTGCTGCTGCGTTTTCATCCCGGTACTGATACTTTGATAACCTGCCAGTTGGCTGCTGCGGACCTGGCAAGCGCGGCGCTCGTCAAGCTCGGCAATGGCCTAACCGCCTTATGCAATGTTACAACTGCGCAGCCAATTGCCCAGCAGGGGCAGGCCGTGCGGGGTCAGCAGGGCCTCCGGGTGAAACTGCACCCCGGTCAGGGGCAGGTGGCGATGGCGCAGAGCCATGAGCTCGGGCACGGGACCGGTGGTGTAGGCCAGGGCTTCCAGCAGGGGGGGCAGGTCGTTGGCCAGCACCAGCGAGTGGTAGCGCGTCACCGGCAGCCGGGCGGGCAGGCCCTGGAACAAGGGGGCCTCCCCTATCGTCTGCATCTCCGACACCTTGCCGTGCACCGGGCGCGCGGCGCGCTGCAGGGTGGCGCCGAAATACTCGCCCAGGGCCTGGTGCCCCAGGCAGACGCCCAGCATGGGCAGCCGCTGGTGGTAATGGTCAATCACCGACCACAGCGAGCCGGCCCGCTGCGGCGTGCCCGGACCGGGCGACAGCACCACTGCCTGAAACGAAAGCTGCCGCAACGCCGCCAGCGGCACGTCGTTGCGCCGCACCAGCACCTCAGCGCCTAGCTGCCGCAGGTAGTCGGCCAGAGTGAAGGTGAAGGAATCGAAATTGTCGAGCAGCAGTAGTTTCAATCAGCAATGAACTGTGAGCAATGCGCAAAAATTCGAGAAGCCTTCTGGTTGCTCATTGGTAATTACTCATTCGTCTTACATCGCCGCTTTCAGCCGGGTGAGCAGGCCGGTGGCAAAGGGCAGGACATAGCCCGTGATTTGCAGCGCTACCGGCGTAGCGGCCTGCACCAGCGGCAACACCTGCGAGCCGGCCGCCAAGCCCGGAGACAGCAGCGAAAAGCCGCTCAGACGCAGGCCGTGGAGCAGCAGGCTCAGGCCCAGCAGCCACTTCAGGGCGCCGGCGGCCCCGCCGAGCAGGTTGTCGAGCACGCCCAGGGGCGTCAGGTGCACGGCCGACTTCACCAGGCCGCCCAGCAGGTGCACCCCCCACATAATGAGCACCATCACGAGCAGAAAAGCCACCAGCGGCAGCAGCCCAAAGGCCTCGCCCACGTAGCCGCGCACGACCGGAATGGCGGCCGAGAGCAGGCTCAGCCCGCCCACCACGCCGAGCACAAAGGCCAGCAGCGACACCGCCTCCAGCACCAGCCCGCGGCGGTAGCCCTGCACCGTACCCACGCCCAGCGGCAGCAGCAACAGCAGGTCGAGAGAGGTCATTTTTTGCAATTGTCAAGGAGTAATGAACAATAAGCAGTATCTGCTTGAGGCAGCAACTGCTCATTGTTCATTACTCCTTGATTTTAGAAATTCGTATTGTTCAGCAGCAGGTTGACCACCTGCGAGATGCGGCTGCCGTCGGCCTGCCCGCTGAGCTCGCGGGCGGCGGCGCCCATCACCTTGCCCATATCGGAGGGGCCTTTGGCTCCCACGCGCTGAATGATTTCGACCAGCCGGCCTTCCAGCTCGGCATCGGAGAGCTGCTGGGGCAGAAACTCCTCAATGATGGCCAGCTCGGCCAGCTCGTTTTCTTCAAGCTCGGAGCGAAACTGCTCTTTGTAGATGGCGGCGGCGTCACGGCGCTGCTTGGCGGCCTTGTTGAGCAGCTTGAGCTCGGCGTCGGGGCTGAGGCCGCCGGCCGTGGCGCCTTCTGCGGTTTCGGCCAGCATAATCTGCGACTTGAGGCTGCGCAGGGCGGTCAGGCGCACCTTGTCTTTGGCCAGCATGGCCTGTTTGATGTGGGCGTCGAGGGTTTCTTTAAGGGCCATGGGGCGGGCGGAAAAAGTAAAAGCAGGGGAAAAGATTGCGACGGCCAGCAGGGGGTTAACAGGGGTATCGCCGCCACCTACCCCCTGCTGGCCGCCCGGCAAATGTACCTTGCGCATCGCACCGGCGCCCTGGCAGCCCGGCGGCGGCCCCGAAATCTGTTCCATCCGCTAAATCTGATTGAATCTGTGGTCAAGCTGAGCGTCAACATCAACAAAATTGCTACCCTGCGCAATGCCCGCGGCCAACACGCCCGCCCCGATTTGCTGCAGGCCGCGCGCGACATCGAGCGGTTTGGAGCCCAAGGCATTACGGTACATCCGCGTCCCGACGAGCGCCACATTCGCTACCAGGACGTGCGCGACCTGAAAAACCTGGTCTCGACCGAGCTGAACGTGGAAGGCAACCCCACGCCCGACTTTCTGGCCCTAATGCGCGAAGTGCGCCCCGAACAGGTGACCTTGGTGCCCGACGCGCCCGACGCTATAACTTCTAATGCTGGCTGGGATGTGGTCGGCCAGCAGGACTACCTGCGCGGCGTGGTGGCCGAGCTGAAAGCGCTGGGCTGCCGCGTCAGCATCTTCCTCGACCCCGACCCGGAGCTCGTGCCCGCTGCCGCCAGCACCGGCACCGACCGTATTGAGCTCTACACCGAAGCCTACGCCCGCGCCTACGCCCACGACCGCGAAGCGGCCGTGGCGCCCTATCGCGCCGCCGCCGCTCGCGCCGGGCAGCTAGGCCTGGGCGTGAACGCCGGCCATGACCTCGACATGGAGAATCTGGCGTTTCTGAAGCAGCAACTGCCCGAACTAGCCGAGGTCAGCATCGGCCACGCCCTGGTGTGCGACGCGTTGTATTTCGGCCTGGAAAACACGGTGCAGCTATACCGGCGGCAGCTGAAGTGATGGGGTGATGAGGCGATGAGGTGATGGGGTACAGGCACTATTGTTTCATTGCCCTACCACCTCATCACCCCATCACTTCATCACTTTATCACCTCAGCTAATCGGCACTTTGCGCAGGATGGCTTCAATCAAATCCTGGGGGCGCACGCCGTCGGCTTCGGCCTCGTAGGTGAGCAGCAGGCGGTGGTTGAGCACGTCCTGGGCCACGTCCTTGATGTCTTCGGGCAGCACGTAGTCGCGCCCATCGAGAAAGGCGACGGCCTTGGAAGCCCGGTGCAGGGCAATGCTGGCCCGCGGACTGACGCCAAACTGCACGGCCTGGGCAAACTCGGGCAGGTCGTAGTCGGCCGGGCGGCGGGTGGCAAACACCAGCTCGATGATGTACTTCTCCAGCGTATCAGAAATCTGCACCTGGTTGATTTGCTGGCGAATACCGAAAATATCCTCCCGGGTCAGGATGGGCTGCACGTCATCGACAAAGCTCAGGTTGGCCATGCGGCGCATCACCTCCAGCTCGTCGGTTTTCTTAAGGTAATCGACGTGCACCTTAAGCATAAACCGGTCGACCTGAGCCTCGGGCAGCGGGTAGGTGCCTTCCTGCTCGACCGGGTTCTGGGTGGCCAGCACCAGGAAGGGCAGGTCGAGCGGATAGGTCGTGTCGCCGATGGTGACCTGCTTTTCCTGCATGGCCTCCAGCAGGGCACTCTGCACCTTGGCCGGCGAGCGGTTCACCTCATCGGCCAAGACCAAGTTGGCGAAAATCGGCCCCTTTTTCACCTCAAAAACCGACTGCTGCTGGTTGTAAATCATGGTGCCCACCAGGTCCGAGGGCAGCAAATCGGGCGTGAACTGCACGCGCTGGAAATGCAGGTGCAGCACCCGGGCCAAGGTGGAGATGGTCAGGGTTTTGGCCAGGCCCGGCACGCCCTCCAGCAGCACGTGGCCGCCGGTGAACAGGCCAATGAGCAGCCGGCTGAGCAGGGCCTGCTGGCCCACTACCACCTTGCCCATTTCCTGGTACACCTGCCGAATCAGGGGGCGGTAGTCGGCCGGGGGGGTGCCGGCGCTGCCAGCAGGAAGCGCTGAGCCGGACGTATCGGAAAGCGGAGCCAACATAAATAGACTAGTTTCGTTTAGCGAATCCGAAGGTAGCTACCAGCCGTAGGTGTTGTTTCGCCGCTGCCCGGCCGGGGCTGGTAGCTGCGGTTTTTATTCTATATTTGACTCCTTCCCGCGCGCCTGTCACCTCCTATTTTTTTCTCCATTTTATATGAAATCATTTCTGCTCGCCAAGCTCCTGCCCGCTTTCGCGCTGACCCTCGCCCTCAATGGCGTGGCCCTGGCCCAGGAAGAAAATCCCGGCAGTGGTATTCCTTCGCCGCTCGACCCCAATGCTCCGCCGGCCACTGCCATCCCGATTGATGGTGGCGCCTCGCTGCTGCTGGCCGGTGGCGTCGCGTATGGCCTGAAGAAACTGCGCAACCGGAAGCGGCCGGCTTAGCCACCGTTGGCGCCCTACCACGAAAGCGGCTTGCCTGAGAGGGCAGGCCGCTTTTTTTTGCTGAAATTTGCCGGGCGACATCGTTTGTGCTCCTCCACCCCACCCCGTGCTATCCGACCCCACTGCTCCCGACGCCGCTCCACTGCCCAACCACCTGATTCGGCGATTCTTTCTCGTTGTCGGCGCTTTGCTGCTGCTCTGGTTTTTCGGCTACGAGCGGCATCTGGGTCCGGACGGCCGCCTCGACCAGGTGCTGTGCGAAAACATTGCCCGCGGCGGGGCCGGCCTGCTGCGGGTGCTGGGCTTTGAGGCCCGGGTGGACGAAACCCAGGCGCAGCTGCTGCTGCTCAGCAACCGGCCCGCCGTGATAGTAGGGCCGCCCTGCAATGGGCTGGTGCTCTACGTCATGTTTGCCGGCTTCGTGCTGGCTTATCCGGGCCCGCCGCGGCACAAGCTCTGGTATATTCCGCTCGGCCTGGGGCTCATCTTCCCGGTTGGCCCGATCAATCTTTTCGTGATCC
>CAXUEM010000074.1:0-11190 GCA_964249885.1 uncultured Hymenobacter sp.
GCGCCTATGGTACTGCCTTCACCGGTGGGAGAGTCGGTCGCCGCCAACTTTATTGCTAACTCCAAGCTCCCCTTTTGCTTTTATCAGCAGAAAGGGGAGCTTTTTGCGTTAAAATCTAAGTGCATTATAGCTTAGCATAGACTGTGAAATCTTACTAAGCTAGCTTCGTGCAGGGCCTTTGGCTTTAAAGTTTATAGACGAACACCGCTGGTTCAGGACCGTTGCTAATAGGTCCAACGGCACTTTCATAAACCTTATCTTATGCAGCTACTATTTCCGGGTTTCTTGGCTGGGTTGGGGGTGGTAGCTATTCCGATTATTATTCATTTGCTGCAGTTGCGGCGGCTGCAGCGGGTGCAGTTTACAAATACAGAGTTTATCCGGCAACTGGAATTGACGGCTGCCCGGCAGCGGCGCCTGAAGCAGTGGATTGTTTTAGCTATGCGAGTGCTGGCACTCGTGTTCTTGGTATTAGCGTTTTGCCAGCCATTCATTCCGGCTCAGAAGCAAGAAGCCAGCGCGGGGACGACGGCACAGGTGCTGGTGGACACCTCACCAAGCATGCAGGGTCAGAGCGAAGCCGGGCTGACTCACCTGCAGGAATCTGTAACTCAGGCCCAGCGGTTAGCTCAGACAACAAGCCGGCAGTCCCGGTTTAGCTTGCTCAATGCGGGCGGGACTGCGCTCAGTGCGGACGCGTATCGGGCCAAACTGCAGAGACTTGCCGTTTCGGGGCAGGCATCCGGGCTGGCACGGGCGCTTGGAAGCCAAACAGCTGGAATCAATCCGGTTAGCGGGCCGCTCTATATCTTTTCCGACTTTCAGCGCCACGAGGTTTCGGCGGACCTTTTTGCGGGCCTGAATGAGCAGCGGGAGATAGTGTTAGTGCCCAGCGCCCGCCGGCCCGCGGCCAACGTGTACGTCGACAGTGTCTGGCTGGAGGATGCGTTTATACGAACGCGCACGAATGTGCCCTTACACGTGCGGCTGCGCAATGGAGGCCAGACGGACGCAACTGATTGTCCGATAAAGATATTTATAGGGCCGCAGCAGGTGGCTGCTTTCCGGACGAACATAGCTGCCGGCAAGCAGGTAGTGTCCGTCGTGCAGGTGCAGGTGGCCACCCAAACGCTGGTTCGCGGCCGCGTGGTGACGGAGGATGCGCCGGTTACGTTTGATAACGCGTATTACTTCACCCTGCAGCCTACCGCGCAGATTAAGGTGCTGGAAATAGGCGCGGAGCCGGTGGCCGAGCGACTCTACCGGAATGAGCCCGTATTCAGCTATTCCTTTAATAGAAGCGGTGCGGTAGACTACGGGGCACTGAGAAACACAAATCTGGTGCTGCTGCGGGAGGTGCCGCAGCTGACGCCGGGTCTGCGAGCTGGTTTGCGCGCGCTGGTGCAGCGGGGCGGGAGCCTGGTGCTGGTGCCTGCGGCTGATGCCCGAAACCACGAGTCGTACCAGCAGCTGTTTCGGGAGCTGGGAATGGGGCAGGTGCAGTGGGAGCCCATAAGTGCAAGCCCGGAACTGCGCGAGGTAGCTATGCCCACGGCGCGCAATGCTTTCTTTCGGGATGTGCTGGGCGCCCAGCAGCGGCAGGTGACCATGCCGCGAGCGGCTGCGGTGCTGCGCTGGGGGCGGACGGATGAGGACGTATTGAAATTCCGGGACGGCGAAAGCTACCTGGCAAGGTTCAGTGTCGGAGCCGGCAGCGTGTGCACCTTCGCGGCGCCCTTCACGGCCCGCTACTCGGATTTTGCGTCGCACGCGCTGTTCGTGCCGGTGCTGTATCGGCTGGCGATGCTCAGCTACCGCAACGACCAGCTGCCGGCGTACCGACTAACGCAACCGGCCCTGACACTAACGGTACCCCCTGCTGGCGGGCAGGGGGCAGAGGCCAGCTACCGTCTGGTGAAAGACAGCCTGACGTTGATACCCGGGCAGCGCATAATAGGGCAGGCTTTGCGTTTGGAACTGCCGCCGGAACTGGCCACGCCAGGGTTCTACGAGCTGCGCCAGCAGGGCAGGCTCATCACCACGCTGGCCTTCAATCAGGACAAGCGCGAATCAGATTTGGCTACCTATTCGGCCGCCGAACTGCGGCAGCTGCTAGGAGCAAAATATCCGAAGCTGCGGGTGCTGGAAGGCGACGTGGCGGCAGCCCTGGCGCGAGACCAGGCCGCGCAAGCCGGCCAGCCGTTGTGGCGCTACTGCGTGGCTCTGGCTTTGCTGTGCTTGCTGGCCGAAGGACTGTTGTTGCGGCTGCGGCCGCGCCAGCAGGGGGTAAGCGTGGCGTAGCCGGGGCCCGCAAGCCGGCCGAGTGCGAGCCGGCTAGTATCTTGCCGGCCTATCCTGAACCAGCCTTATGTTATCTGAAAAACCAAGCTCGGGCGCTGTTCTACGCTGGGCACTGCGGTTTGGGGTAGGCGCGGGCGTGCTGTGCGCGCTTTGGCTGGTGGGGCTGCAGCTGACGGGCAATAATCCCTTCGGGCCCAAGCGCCTGCTGGCTCACTTCATGGTGCCGATTGCGGTGGTAGCGAGCCAGTGGATGCTGCGCCGCAGCCTGCGGCCCGCAAAGCCGGGCGTGGGCCGGGCCCTGGCCGTAGGTGGGCTAACGGCCATCCTCGCGGCGCTGATAGCTGCCAGCAGCATCTATAGCTTAGGCCGCAGTGCCGGGTCGCGGGCAGTAGAGACGAGCCGGGCTGAGCTGCTGGAGATTGCGCGGGCGGAGCGGGAATATTTGGTGAAGCAACAGGGCGAGGCGGCCTATCAGCAGCAGCTGCGGCAATTAGGACAACTGACGATTACTGACATCGCGCAGAATGATTTCAGCAAGATTCTGCTGCTGGGGCTTATGTTTGCCTTGCCCGCGGGGGTGTTCTTCCGCGAATAGCTTCTCCCGTCCTTCTACCCTCACCTTTCTTTTCTAAGAACATGGAAATCAATACGCAAGAACGCATCACGCCCGCGGCAATTGGCATTCGCTACGGGTTGCTCGTGGGTTTGGTCAGTGTCATCATCACCTTCGGCCTGTACGCAACCGGGCAGGAGCAGGGGCCGCTGAAGTGGGTGAGTACGTTGGTGCTCATTGGGGGTATGGTGATGGCTATGAACAACTTTAAGCAGGCCAACGGCGGCTTTATGAGCTATGGGCAGGGCCTGGGCATCGGCACGCTGGTGTCAGCCGTGTCGGGCGTGCTGACGGCCATCTTTGTGTACATCTACATGGGCTTCATCGACCCGGGCGCGATTGAGCGCATGATGGAAAAGGCCCGCATGGATATGGAAGCCAAGGGCGGACTCAGCGACGAGCAGATGGAGCAGGGCCTGGCCATGGCCGGCAAGTTTATGACGCCCGCGGCCCTGACGATTTCCGTGCTCATCGGGAGCATCATCATGGGCTTTATTATTTCATTGGTGGTGTCTGCCATCCTTAAGCGTACGAAGCCGGAGTTTGAATAAATTACAAGAGGAATTTCCGGTCGAATTGTCCCTCGTCATCCCCCTGCTGGACGAGGCGGAGTCCCTGCCGGAGCTCACGCGCTGGATTGCGCGGGTGTTGGAGGCGTGCGCGCTGAGCTACGAGGTTATCCTGGTCGATGACGGCTCGACGGACAACTCCTGGGCGGTGATTGAGGAGCTGGCGGCGGCCGATGCGCGCCTGCGCGGCATTCGTTTCAACCGCAACTATGGTAAGTCGGCCGCTTTGCAGGTGGGGTTTCAGGCCACGCGGGGCCGGGTGGTGTGCACTATGGACGCCGACCTGCAGGACTCGCCCGAGGAACTGCCGGAGCTCTACCGCCTCATCAGGGAGGAGAAATACGACTTGGTGAGCGGCTGGAAGCAAAAGCGCTTCGACCCGCTGAGCAAGACGATACCGACCAAG
The DNA here is from genome assembly GCA_964249885.1 of uncultured Hymenobacter sp. GTDB lineage: Bacteria > Bacteroidota > Bacteroidia > Cytophagales > Hymenobacteraceae > Hymenobacter. Next base: position 3,890 of record CAXUEM010000074.1, read on the forward strand.
CTCTTCAACGCCGCCACGCGCTGGATTTCGGGCATTCGGTTGCACGACTTCAACTGCGGCCTCAAGGCCTACGACCAGCGCGTGGTGAAAAGCATCGAGGTGTACGGCGAGATGCACCGTTACATCCCGGTTATTGCCAAGTGGGCCGGCTTCCGGCGCATAACCGAGAAGGTAGTGCAGCACCAGCCGCGCAAGTTTGGGGTCACGAAGTTCGGGCTGGAGCGGTTCCTGTACGGCTTTCTGGATTTGGCCAGCATTGCGTTCGTGAGTCGGTTCCGGCGGCGGCCCATGCACTTTTTCGGCACGCTGGGCTCGCTTTCCTTCCTCATTGGTCTGCTCATAACCCTGTGGCTGACCGGCGAGAAAGTGTACCTGTCCTGGCACAACCTCCGGGCGCGCGGCGTCACCGACCAGCCCTTGTTCTTCCTGGCCTTGGTGGCCATCATCGTGGGCGTCATGCTGTTCGTGACCGGCTTTCTGGCCGAACTCGTGCAGCTCAACGGCCCGCGGCGCAACGACTACTTGGTGCGGGCGGAAATCAATTGATAGTAAGAAAGAACGTCATGCTGAACGCAGTAAAGCACCTCGCTCGGGGCAGTGTATCAATCGTTGTTGTCGCATCCGGGTTACGGCCGCGGGCAAGATGCTTTACTACGCTCAGCATGACCGCCTTTTATATAGCCACTTGATGCGCGTCGTGATTATCGGGCCGGCGTATCCGTTGCGCGGTGGGCTGGCGACGTACAATGAACGGCTGGCCCGCGAATTTGCGGCGGCCGGCGACACGGTGCGCCTCGTCACGTTTTCGCTGCAATACCCGAATTTTCTCTTTCCGGGCCAGACGCAGTTCAGCACCGAGGCCGGGCCGGCTGATTTGGATATCGAGGTGAGTCTGAACTCCGTCAATCCGCTTTCGTGGTGGCGGCTGGGGCGGCGGCTGCGGCGGGAGCGGCCCGATTTGGTCGTGTTTCGGTTCTGGCTGCCATTCATGGGGCCGGCGCTGGGCACGGTGGCCCGGCTGGCGGCCCAAAACGGCCACACGCGCTGCGTGGCCATTACCGACAATGTGATTCCGCACGAGCGGCGCCCCGGCGACGGGCCACTCACGCGCTACTTCCTGAGCGCCTGCCACGGCTTCGTGACCATGAGCCGCGCCGTGCTGGATGATTTGCGCCGGCTGGGCTTTGCCCCAAAGCCCGCGCTCTACCGTCCGCCCCCGCTCTACGACAACTTCGGGCCGGCCCTGCCGCAGCCGCTGGCCCGGCAGCAGCTGGGCTTGGCGCCGCAGGAGCGCTACCTGCTGTTTTTTGGGTTTATCCGGGCCTACAAGGGGCTGGATACCCTGCTGGAATCCCTGGCCGACCCCCGGCTGGCCGCCCTGCCGCTGAAGCTAATAATTGCCGGCGAGTTTTATGAGGACGCCGCGCCCTACGAGGCCCTGATTCAGCGGCACGGGCTGGAAAGTCGCATTATCCGGGCCACCGACTTTATTCCGAATGAGAAAGTCGGAGCCTACTTCTGCGCCGCCGACCTGGTGGTGCAGCCCTACAAAAACGCCACCCAGAGCGGCGTCTCGCAGATTGCCTACCACTTTGAGCGGCCCATGCTGGTAACCGACGTGGGCGGCCTGGCCGAGCTGATTCCCGACGGCGAGGTAGGCTACGTGGTGGCTCCCACGCCCACCGCTATTGCCGACGCCCTGCTGGACTACGCCACCCATCCCGAAAAGCAAGCCCGCTTTGAGGCCGGCACCCGGCAAGTGAAGCAGCAGTTCTCCTGGGCCGAGATGGTCAAGGCGCTGAAGGAGGTAGCTGGCAGTGAAGCTGCCGAGTAGGCTCTACTAGCTATTGGCTACTTTCAGCGGCACACTCTCCCGCACCGCCGCAAACACCTTTTCGGCCGGCAACTCTTCCATGCAGCTGGTGCCGAGCCGGCAGCTGCCGCGGTAGAAGCACACGCACGGCCGCTCCGGGCTCACCAGCTGGCCCCGGCCGTAGAGGTCGAATTCATAGGGGTTAAAGATGTTGTTCATCAGGATGGTGGGCTTGCGCAGGGCAATGCTGATGTGCATGGCCATGGTCACCTGCGTCACGATGCCGTCCAGCTGGTGGAGCAGGTTGATGAACTGCGGCAGCGGGAACGTGCCGGGGTAGCTGGCGCCGGTGGCCTGGTGCAGGCGCTGGTTGCGGGCGTGCTCGGCCTCGCCGCCCAGCAGCACGGGCGCGTAGCCCCCCTGCTGGAGCAGGCTAATCAGCCGGAGCCACTTCTCGTCGCTCCAGAGGCGGGTGGTCCACCGGTCGCCGCAGCCGGTGTTGAGGCCGATGCGCGGGGCGGAGCCAGCCGGGGGTAGCAGGGTCTGCCAGTCATAGCCCTTGTCCTCGTGGGTGTCGAACACGTATTCCTCGCCCCGGAAGTCGAAGCCGCAGAGCTCAAATATTTCCTGGGCGTAGGGCTTTTGGTTGGCGAGGCTGAGCTGGTCGAAGACGCCGGTCAGGAATTTGTGGTTGGCTTGCTCGTTCACCGGCCAGGCCACGCCGTCGGCGGGGCGCAGGGCGTAGCCGAATTTGGCTTTGGCCTGAATAGTATTCAGTAGGGCGCAGGCCTCCTTTTCCTTGTCCAGATTGTACACCGCGTCGAACTCGCGAGCCTGCAGCTGCAGGGCGCTGGCAAAGTCAAACTTGAGAATCTCATCGACCTCGCCCTGCGGCAGAATGGCCGGCGTGAGCGTGAGCCAGGTAATAAAGCAGCCCGGATATTCCTGCCGCAGCCGCCGCAGCAGCGGCGTAGTCCGAATCACGTCGCCGATGGCGCCGAGCTTGATAATCAGCAGCCGCTGCGTGACGGACGCGTACACCGGGCAGCCCTCGCACACGTAGCCCTCGGTTTTGTTGGGGCGGCAGGGCACGTCGCCGCGAAAGTGGCGGCAGTCGGGGTGAACAAGGTGGCCAGAAAGGTCAGACATGGGCGGGCAGCAGGGGGTAAGCAAGATTTGAAGGGCCAAAAGTAAAGGCAAACGCGGCCAGTTGCCCGCCGGCCGCCGCATTTGCTGCCAATCGTGCAAACTCAGGCTGAATGCCGGCTGTATTGACCTGATTTAAAACCCGTCGAGTCGGCCTCACACTTGCGGCGCAATGCTGCAGCGGGCGTGCGCAGTTTAAGGCGAAAGGCGATAGAAAGAGCCGATTTGGGCGCCGCCCCGGCGCTACGGGGTACTTAATGTAAAAAAAGCCGGAATCAGCCCGGTTAAGGCCAATTCCGACTCTTTCCCGGGGCACTACGCTGAGCAGTTCTTGCCCGAGGGGCTTTTCTTATTCCACCACTACCTGCGCCCGGCTCAGGCCGGCCTCCAATTGATACAGGCCCGGGGCGAGGCCCGTCGTGGGCAGCTGAGCCTGCCGGCTACCGGCCGCCATCCCAGCCGTGCGGACGGTTCGGCCCAGATTGTCACGCAGGTGCACCGCCAAAGTTACCGGGGTCGGGGTGGGCAGGCGCAGCGTAGCAGCCGCGCCGGCCGTTACGGGGTTGGGAAACAGGGCCAGGCGCGGGGCGCTGGCTGGCTGCCGGACGCGCAACGCCCCGGCATTGCCAAGCCGGGCCACGAACACGTCACCGCCGACGCTGCCAGTGAGCGTGTTGGGGCCGAAGACTACCGACACCTGATTGCGCAGCGCGCCGGTAGTGAGCAGGTTGCCGGTCGCATCCAGCACGATTTCGTTGAGGTAGTACGTGTTGTCGGTGCTGCTGCTGGGCGTGAGCTGCGCGTACTGCCACTGCCCGCCTGAATCCAGCCGGGCCACGAAGTTACGGCTGGTGCCCGTGCCATTAAGCGACTGTGACCCCAGCGTAACCGTAGCGCCCGCTTCCAGCTCGCCCGCAATAATGGCATTGCCGGCCGCATCTACGGCCAGGTTGCTGATGAACGCGCCGGAGGGCTGCCCGGCTGGGCGCAGCACCGTGCCCACGGTGTTCCACTGCCCGGTGGGCGAGAGCCGCGCGACAAAGGCTTCCGTATTGGCGGGCAGCGTTGAACTGCCCAGCTGCAGGCCTGCTTCACCCCCGCCCAGTATCCAGACGTTGCCGGCCCGGTCGTAGGCCAGCTCTTCAAAGTAAAAGTCCTCGGTTACGCCGGTGGGCTGCGCCAGCCACTGCCACTGCCCGGCGGAGGTAAGCTGAGCTGCGCCGATCTTGAGGTCGGCGTCGGCCGCGCTCGGCGAAACTAGGGTTGCCGGGCCTAGCGTAACGGTGCCGTTGGAGATGGCCAGGCCCAGGCTCACCTGGCCCTGCGGCTCCACGGCGAGGGCGCCTGCGCCGAAGTCGCTGGTGCTGGTGGTGCCGGTGGGCGTAATGGGCACCACGCTGCCCCACTGTCCGGCTAGGCTGAGCCGGGCGACAAAAGCGGCCCCACTAGCCGGCGGGGTCGGCAGGGTCGTGCTGCCAAGCACCGGCGTCAGGCCGCCATAAAAACCAAGCACGACCAGCGAGTTGCTGGTCGCATCCCAAGCCATCTCGGTCCTGACGCCCGCCGTCGAGTTGGTACTGGGATTAGGAATCAGCGTAAGGCTCTGCACCTGCCCGCTGGTATTGAGGCGGGCAATGAAGAAGTTGCGGCCGGAAGTAAGCGCTTGGCTGAAGCTGCCAATAGTAAGCGTGGTGGATTCGCTCTCTTCGGTGTAGCCCGACACGAACACGTCGCCGGCCGGGCTGGCCACGATGGCGTCCAGCACGGCGCCCTCCAAACCGCTGGTGCTCACGCGCACGGCCCACTGCCACTGCAGCGTAGCCGACAGCTTGGCGATAAAGCCGCTGCCTAGGCTCGTGCTGGTGAGCCTGGTACTGCCTAATGCGCGGAAGAGCGGGGCCGCCGCTGCCATTGCCGGCGCGCAGAAAGCCGCTCACGTAGGCATTGCCGGCCGCGTCGGTAGCAATGTCCTCGCCCTCGGCCGCTGTGTCGTTGGTTGGCGCAGGGTTAATGGTTTAGACACCCCCAGTTCAGGCGGGCGTCTGGGCGTGGGCGGCGGGCCCGGTCAGGGCCATAGTCAGGGCAAAAGAGGGTAGCAGGTAGCGCATCAGAAAAGGGAAATGGCGTGAAAAAGACCAGCTCGTAAAGATGCGGCGCGCCAGTGAATGTTAAAATATAAATATTTACCTTTTTGAGGTACTCTGTCGCCTCTGCCCTCCTGCTGGCGGCCGCTACCGCCCCACGTAGGTATGCGGCGTGATGCCGCGCAACTCCGCTTTCACCTCCTCGCTCACATTCAGCGTATCAATAAACGCCCTGATGGTGGCCGCCGAAATGGCCTCACCAGTGCGGGTGAGCTGCTTGAGGGCGTTGTAGGGGTCGGGATACGCTTCTCTGCGTAAAATGGTCTGAATGCCTTCGGCCACCACGGCCCAGTTGGCTTCCAGGTCGCGGTGCAGGGCGGCCTCGTCCAGGGCCAGCTTGCCCAGGCCGCGCTGCAGGCTCAGCAGGGCCACGCGGATGTGGCCCAGCGGCACGCCTAGGTTGCGCAGCACAGTGGAGTCGGTCAAATCCCGCTGCAGGCGGGAGATGGGCAGCTTGGCCGCCAGGTGTTCCAGCAGGGCATTGGCCAGGCCCAGGTTGCCCTCAGCATTCTCGAAGTCGATGGGGTTGACCTTGTGCGGCATGGCCGACGAGCCTACTTCCCCGGGCTTGATGGTCTGGCGGAAATAGCCCAGCGAGATGTACTGCCACACGTCGCGGCACAGGTCAATCAGAATGGTGTTAATCCGCTTCAGCGCGTCACAGTGGGCGGCCAGGTGGTCGTAGTGCTCAATCTGGGTGGTGGGGTAGGAGCGGTGCAGCTGCAGCACGTCCTCGACGAAGATTTTGGCGAAGCCGTGCCAGTCGACGTGCGGGTAGGCGGCGTAGTGGGCGTTGAAGTTGCCGGTGGCCCCGCCAAACTTGGCCGCAAACGGCACCTGGGCCAGCAGCTCGACCTGGGCATCGAGCCGGGCCACGAACACCTCAATTTCCTTGCCCAGGCGCGTGGGCGAAGCCGGCTGCCCGTGGGTGCGGGCCAGCAGGGGCACCGTGGCCCAGGCCGCGGCGCGGGCCGCCAGGGCGTTGCGCACCTCGGCGTAGGCGGGCAGCAGCACGGCCAGCAGGGCCTCCTGCAAAGAGAGCGGAATGGCCGTGTTGTTGATGTCCTGCGAGGTGAGGCCGAAGTGAATAAACTCGACGTAGTCGCCCAGGCCCAGCTGCGCGAACTGGTCGCGCAGGAAATACTCCACCGCTTTCACGTCGTGGTTGGTGGTGCGCTCGTGGGCCTTGACGGCGTCGGCGTACTCGTCGCGGAAGTCCTGGTAGAGGGCGCGCAGAGCCGGAAAGTGCGCGGCGTCCACGCCGGCCAGCTGCGGCAGCGGCAGCAGGCAGAGGGCAATAAAATAATCGACCTCGACCCGCACCCGGTAGCGAATCAGGGCGCGCTCGGAAAAGTAGGCGCCCAGGGGCGCGGTAGCGGGGTGGTAGCGGCCGTCGAGCGGCGAAAGAGCGGTGAGGGCAGTGAGCATGGGGTCAAAAGTAGAAGGAAGCCGCAGGAGTGAGGAAGCCCGCCGGCCGGCTTGGCACGAAATTCCTGTTTCCGTATTTGTATTCTGCTTTCCTCATTCAGCGAAGCCCTACCTTTGAGCTTGGGACCAAGCTTTTGTCCATTGTCTTTGCCTTCCTTCTCGTTGTCCCCCCTGGTTCGCCGGCGCCTGCTCTACGCGCTGGCCGCGCTGGTTTTGTTGGCCCTGCTGGCCCTGGCTCTTTTTCTGTGGAAGCGGCAGCAGCTGCTCAACTACGCGCTGGGTGAGGTGAAAACCCGCGTCGAGCGCAAGTACCCGGTGCGCCTGAGCCTGGGTCCGGCCCGGTTCGTGGACCTGAACACGGTCGAGATTCAAGGTATGAGCCTGGTGCCCACGGCCCCGCTCGCCGACACGCTGCTCACGGCCCGGCGCCTGCAGGCGGGCCTAAGCTTCCGCTCCTTGTTTGCCGGACGGCCGGTGTTCAGCCAGCTGCAGATTGAGGCCGCCCGCCTCACGGCCACCAAAACGGCCGCCGGCGACAACTTCTCGTTTCTGCTTAAGAAAAAAAGCGCTGCCCCCGCGCGCGACACCACCCAGGGCCGCAACTACGCCCTGCTGCTGAACCAGGTGCTCGAAGCCGGCTTCGACAATGTGCCGGGCGAGGCCGATTTCCGCGACTTTCTGGTGCGCTACGCCAGCCGCCGCCACCTCGTGGTGCTGCGCATGCCGCGCCTGCGCATCGCGCTCCACGAGGGTCTGCAAGGCGGTGAGCG
>CAXUEM010000074.1:11200-11575 GCA_964249885.1 uncultured Hymenobacter sp.
CCGAAGTCGATTCCGTGGTCAATCAGCTGGGGCTCAGCGGCAGCGTCGACCCCTCGGACTACGCCGTCGACCTGCGCCTCTACGGCCGGGGGCAGTCGGTGCAGCTGCCCTACCTGCCGCGGCGCTTCAACACCATGGTCAGCTTCGACACCGTGCGCATGCAGCTGCGGGGCAAGGATTTCAACGACGACGAGCTGACCCTGCGCGGCACCATGGCGGCGCGCAACTTCAGCTTCTACCACCCCAAAGTATCGGCCACTGACATCGTGGTGCGCAACGGCGCCCTGGACTTCGTGACCACGCTCGGCGCCCGCTCCATTGCCCTAAAAAAAGGCTCGCGGGTGGTGCTTAACAAGCTCGTGTTCTTTCCCGAAA
>CAXUEM010000075.1:0-11572 GCA_964249885.1 uncultured Hymenobacter sp.
ACACCTCGCCGCGCAGGCGCTTCAGGAAGCTCCTGCCGGTCATGTTTGCCGGCATCGACGCGCTGGGCAATATGATTCGGGCTGTAGGCGCCGACCAGCCCCTGCCCGACGCCCAGCAGCTGCTCGACAACCTTGACCGCCTCGTGCGGGGCGAAGAACCCATTCTGGACGAAGACCTGGCCGACGCCGACGAGGACGCCAACCGCAAGCTCGAACTCTCGGACCTGGTGTACATTCAGGTTAAAAAGCTCGACAACCTGCTGAACCTGGTGGGCGAGCTGGTCATTGACCGCGACCGGATTCTGACCCTGGCGCAGGAGCTGGGCAACCCCGCCCTGCAAGCCACCGCCCAGCACCTGTTCCGCATTTCCGACGACCTGCAGTACTCCGTGATGGACGCCCGGCTGGTGGGCGTGGGCGTGCTGCTGAACAAGTTTCCGCGGGTGGTGCGCGACGTAGCCACCGCCGAGCACAAGGAAGTTGAGCTCACGCTCAGCGGGCAGGACGTGCAGATTGACCGCAACATCCTGCAAATCATCACCGATGCCCTGCTGCACCTCGTGCGCAACGCCGTGGCCCACGGCATCGAGACTCCGGCCGAGCGCACCGCCGCCGGCAAGCCCGCCACCGGTCAGCTTACCCTCTCGGCCCTGACCGAGCGCGACGATGTGCTTATTCAGGTGCGCGACGATGGCCGGGGCATCAATACCGAGGCTGTGCGCCGCAAGGCGGTGGAGCGGGGCCTAACGTCGGCCACCACGGCCGAGCGCCTGCCCGAGCGCGAGGTATGGTCGTTTTTGTTTGAGCCGGGCTTTTCCATGGCCAAGGAAGTAACCGACATTTCGGGCCGCGGCGTGGGCCTGGACGTGGTAAAGCTGGCCATCGACTCGCTCGGCGGGCAGCTGCGGGTTGATTCGGAGCTGGGCCTGGGTACCACTTTTACCCTGGTGCTGCCAACTTCCATTGCCGTGAAGGGCGCCCTGCTGGTGGAGCTGGACGGCCGCGCCTACGCCGTGCCGCTCATGCACACCGACACCGTGCTGGCCATCAAGCCCAAAAAGCTGCACGTGGTAAATGGCCTGCTGATGAGCAACCTGCAGGACGAGAGCGTGCCCGTGGTGCCCCTGCGCCAGCTCTTGCACGCCGAAGGCGACGACCCGCTGCCCGCCGCCACCAAAGCCGACCTGGATGGCCCCCAGCAGGTGCTGGTGGTCAGCTACAACGGGCGCCGGCTCGGGCTCATTGTCGACCGGTTTCTGCGCCAGCAGAGCATCGTGATTAAACCCCTGAGCAAACCGCTTGATACCATTGATTTGTTTGGGGGCGTGACCCTGCTGGGCAGCGGGCAGGTGTGCCTGGTGCTCGATGTGCCGGCCCTGACCCGGCTGTTTTTAGCTAAACGTCCCTAACCTTCGTACAACCGCCGCGGGAAAGGCCCGAAAGCTGCCGTTTCCTCTTTTATCTTCGCCGCTATGAATGTATCCATGTCTGAGTTAGAGCGCGATATTATTCGCGAGATACTCAATATTGGTCTTGCCCGCGCTGCCGACTCGTTTGCCGTCATCGCGCAGGAACGGGTGCTGTTGGAAGTGCCCAGCCTGGATTTGCTCGTCAGCGATGATATCATCCAGCGGGTGCGCGACTACCAGACCCAGCACGTGGCCATGCAGTCCGACATCCGGGGCGACTTCAACGGCACCACGCTCATGTTCTTCTCGGGCCAGCACATTCAGCGCCTCTCGCGGGTGTGTCTGCGCATGCCGGCCGACGACTCGCTTAATATCAACGAGCTGCAGGAGTCCTTGCTGCTCGAAATCAGCAACATTATTACCGGCGCCCTGGTCACGCAGCTGGCCAACATTCTCAAGGCCAACATCTACGGCGCTCCGCCCATGGCCCCCGGCCGCGACGTGGCCGACTCCTTGCAGAACCTGCTGCCCCATCAGCAACTGCAGCCCCTCATTTTCTCGGTTATCACGCAGTTTTCCGACAAAGACAATTCGGTTGAGTTGCCGCTCATGCTGTTCTTTGACCGCGAAACCTTCGAGAAAATCCTTGATATCATTCGCAGCTACGAGTTCATTAACGGCAGCGGCAAATAGGCCGCTGCTGCCCCGGCCGCGCTGAAGTAGCGCGGCTGCACCCTGCCGGTACCCGCATATACACGTAGAAAAGCGGCCTGGAGCCGTTTTTCTTTCTTTCCCCCGACCGGCTGCCCCGCCGGTTTCTTTTTGTTCGCTCATGCCCAAGCCTGCCGACTCCTTCGCCCAGAAGCTGGCCACCTTCGACCCCAACGCCCCCGGCGACGCCGCCGGCGGCCTGTTTGGGTTGCCCTTCACCGCCGACGAAGCCCAACTGGTCGTTGTGCCTGTGCCCTGGGAAGTAACCGTGAGCTACCGCGCTGGCACGGCCCTGGGACCGCAGGCCATTCACGAGGCCTCGCTGCAGGTTGACCTCTACGACCCCGACCTGCCCGATGCCTGGAAGCTGGGCCTGGCCATGGAGGAAGAGGACGAGCAGATTGCCAAAACCAGCCGGGAGTTGCGGCCGCTGGCGGCCGACTACATCAGCTGGCTCGAAGCCGGCCAGCCCGCCGCGCAGGCCGCCACCCACAGCGCCCTGCCCGGCCGCGCGGCCACCGAAAGCCAGAAGCTGCTCAACTGGCTCAAAGCCAAAACCGGGGCCCTGCTGGATGCCGGCAAGGCCGTGGCGGTACTGGGCGGCGACCACAGCACCCCGCTGGGCTTTCTGCACGCGCTGGCCGAGCGGCACGAGGCCTTCGGCATTCTGCAGTTTGACGCGCACTGCGACCTGCGCCCGGCCTACGAGGGCTTTCAGTACTCGCACGCCTCCATCATGTACAACGCCCTGCAGCTGCCGCAGGTCAAGAAGCTGGTGCAGGTCGGCATCCGGGACTTGTGCCAGCAGGAGGCGGATTTGATTGCGCACTCCAGCGGCCGGATTGCCTTGTTTCACAACCGCTTCCTCAACGAGGAGAAATTTGCCAAGAAATCCTGGAAGAAGGTGTGCGGCAAAATCATTGCCCAGCTGCCGCCCAAAGTCTACATCAGCTTCGACATCGACGGGCTGGACCCCAAGCTCTGCCCCGGCACGGGCACGCCCGTGCCCGGCGGCCTGGAATTTGAGGAAGCCACCTACTTGCTGCGCGCCATCGTGCGCTCGGGCCGCACCATTATCGGCCTCGACCTGAACGAAGTAGCACCGGGCGACACCGAGTGGAACGGCATTGTGGGCGCCCGGCTGCTGTACCAGCTCTGCAACTGGATGGCTGTTTCGCAGGGCCGCCTGCAGGCCAAGGGCGAGCAGGTCAGCTCCGACGACTAGGGTTTACTCATTCATCACCTCATCACGCCGCACGCTATGAGCCTGATTCTCAAATTCATCTTTACCGCCCTGCTGACCTACGGCCTGGCGCAGATTCTGCCCAATGTGCAGCTCAACAGCGTAACGAGCGCCGCCGCGCTGGTCTTGGTGCTGGCCGTGCTCAACGCCACGGTCAAACCCGTGCTCAAGCTGCTCGGCTTTCCCATCACGGTGCTCACGCTGGGCTTGTTTTTGCTCGTTATCAACGTCATCATCATCAAGCTGGCCGACTACCTGCTGACTGGCTTTTCGGTGACGGGCATCCTGAGCGCGCTTATCTTTAGCATTGCCATCTCGCTGGCTACCAGCGTGGTTGATATGCTGGTTGACTAATTGTTGCTGCTAACAAAAGGGCCTTACCCCCTGCTGGCACGTGCCAGCAGGGGGTAAGGCTCTTTTGCGTTTCTGTGGATTGACTCAATTACACCCGCCGGATGTCGGCACCCAGCGCGTTCAGGCGCTGGTCAATGTTCTGATAGCCGCGGTCAATCTGCTCGACGTTCTCGATGGTGCTTTTGCCGTCGGCGCTCAGGGCGGCGATGAGCAGGGCCACGCCGGCGCGGATGTCGGGCGAGGTCATGGTGATGCCGTGCAGCTGCTTTTCGCGGTTGAGGCCGATGACCGTGGCCCGGTGCGGGTCGCAGAGGATAATCTGGGCGCCCATGTCGATGAGCTTATCGACGAAAAACAGCCGCGACTCAAACATTTTCTGGTGAATGAGCACCGTGCCCTTGGCCTGGGTGGCCACCACCAGCACAATGCTGAGCAAGTCGGGCGTGAAGCCGGGCCAGGTGTGGTCGGACACCGTGAGGATGGAGCCGTCGAGGTAGGTGCTGATTTCGTAGCGCTCCTGGGCCGGCACGTAGATGTCATCGCCACGAAACTCGAGTTGAATACCGAGCTTGCGGAAGGTGTCCGGAATCAGGCCCAGCTCCGGAATCTGGCAATCCTTGATGGTGATTTCCGAGCCCGTCATGGCCGCGAGGCCGATGAAGGAACCGATTTCTATCATGTCAGGCAGCATGCGGTGCTCGGTGCCGCCGAGCTGCTCCACGCCGGTGATGGTGAGCAGGTTAGAGCCGATGCCCTGAATGTTGGCGCCCATGCGCACCAGCATCCGGCAGAGCTGCTGCAGGTAGGGCTCGCAGGCAGCATTATAAATTGTGGTGACGCCCTCGGCCAGCACGGCGGCCATCACGATGTTGGCCGTGCCCGTCACCGAGGCCTCATCCAGCAGCATATGGGTGCCGCGCAGGCGGCCGTCGGTTTTGATGCGGTAAAAGTCGAGGCCCTCCAGCGTGAGCTTGCCGCCGAGCTTTTCCAGGCCCAGAAAGTGGGTGTCCATGGGCCGGCGGCCGATTTTATCGCCGCCCGGCTTGGGCAGCTGGCAGCGGCCGAAGCGCGCCAGCATGGGCCCGAGTATCATCACCGAGCCGCGCAGCGCCCGGCCCTGGGCCGTGAACTGCTCGGTGTCGAGGTAGTCTAGGTTTACCGCGTCGGCCTGGAAGATATACGTGTCGGACGCCAGCCGGCCCACTTTCACGCCCATATCGCGCAGCAGCTCAATGAGCTTGTTCACGTCGCGGATGTCGGGGATGTTGCTGATAGTGACCGGCTCGGCGGTCAGCAGCACGGCGCAGAGAATCTGCAGCGCTTCGTTTTTGGCGCCCTGGGGCACAATCTCACCTTGCAGGCGCTGCCCGCCGCGTACTTCAAATGCAGCCATTCTAAATCAATAATAAAGGCCGTCATGCTGAGGCCCGAAGCATCTCATCAAAGTATGGCGCCACCCTGATTAGGCCGCGTGAATTTTGATAGTGATGTTTAGCTCCCTCGGCATGACAAATTGTGAAAAACTTACTGGGGCGGCTGCTGGGGCTCCTGCCGGCCCTTTTTGTTGCGCTTTTTGTCGCGCTTGTCTTTGCCGCCGAAACCGCCCTGGCCGCCGTTTTTGCCCCCAAAGCCGCGCCGCTCCTCGCGGCCCTCGCTGCGGGGCTGGGGCACGATGAAGGGCGCCGGCCGGCCCGTCCCGCTGCCGTTGACCCCCTGCTGGCCTCCCGGAACGACGGCCGTTTCAAACAAGCCCTCGTTTTCCACGCGCTGGGCATCCAAGGTCAGGCGGCCACCCGACAGCTCGCTGAGGTGGCGCAGCACGGTCAGGCTCTTGGCGTTTTCCTTGTTGTGCTGGCGGTAGAGAAATTTCATGGTGCGCCCAATCTGGATGGCGGCCTGCTCGCGCTCGGCGGCGTCTTCCAGCTGCACGGCCTTGGCAATCAGGCTCTCCACGGCCTGGCCGTAAGTGCGCAGCTTGGGGCCCTGCACCGGGTAGAGCACCTTCATGGGCGGCGCGCTGCGGTCGGCAATGGGGGTGAGCGGCACGGGTGCTTCCAGCGTTACCTCGTCGCCGGCCAGGGCGTGAATGTGGTTCCAGAGCTTGGTCTGGATTTCGGGCTGCTCGCGTAAGCTGGGCTGCAAACGCAGAATCAGCTGCACGATGCCCTGCGCCCGCTTGCTGCGCTCGGCCACGTCCTCAATGCCGGCCAGGCCCTGAATAAGCTGGTAGGTGCTGTGCCCATATTCCCGCACCAAAAGTTGCAGGTGAAAGGGCAGGGTGTTGATATCGGTCATACTTAAATATTATTCTGAAAGGCAGTCATGCTGACCGCCTTTCGTGTACTTCACCCCAGCACCCGCAGCTTGGCAAAGCTCAGCAGCAGGGTCTTTTCGCCCACTTCGTCGAATTTAATAGTGGCCTTGGTCGTGCCCTGCACGGTTTCCAGGGTGCTGACGAGGCCGAAGCCGAACTTGGGGTGCTCCACGCGCTGCCCGGCCTGCAAGTTACTCGTATCCGAGGGTTTGAAGTCGGCTGGGGCCACGTAGTTCGTGGGCGCCAGCTTGCGGGCCGGTGCCGGAATCAAGTTGGAGCGCCGCTCGAACACGTGCTGAAACGGCGACTCGCCCGCCGGGGGGGCGGCCGCAAACTTAAAGTTGACGTACTGCGGGTCAATCTCATCCAGAAAACGGCTTTTCTCGCAGCTGCGCAAATTGCCCCACTGGTAGCGCGAGGTGGCGTAGCTCAGGGTCAGCTTCTTTTCGGCCCGCGTAATGGCCACGTAGAACAGCCGCCGCTCTTCTTCTAAGTCGGCCCGCGAGGTTATCATCATCTGGCTCGGGAAGAGGTTTTCCTCCATGCCCACGATGTAGACATTGCGGAATTCCAGGCCCTTGGCCGAGTGAATGGTCATCAGCGTTACGGCGTCGCCGTCCTGAGCTGCATCTTTTAAATCGGAGTCCGTCACCAGGGCAATGTCCTGCAGGAAGGCGGCCAGCGACTTGTCCTCGCGCTCGGGGTCGTCCACGTACTCCTTGATGCCGTTGAGCAGCTCCTGAATGTTCTCGTAGCGCGAAAGCCCCTCGATGCTCTTGTCCGAGTACAGCTCCTCTATCATGCCCGAGTTTTTGGCAATGAACTTGGCCGCCTCAAACGCATCTTCCTTGGCCCCGACGACAATGTAGCTCTTGATTTTCTCGGCAAAGCCCACCACCGGGTTAGCTACCCGCGCGGCCATAAACTGGTCGGCATTCGCCACCACTTCCCAGAGCGTGTGGTTGGTTTCGTCGGCCGTGGTTATCAGCTTGCTGATGGTCGTGTCGCCGATGCCGCGTTTGGGGTAGTTAATCACCCGGCGCAGGGCCTGCTCGTCGTTCTGGTTGACGGTCAGGCGCAAATACGCTACCAAGTCCTTGATTTCCTTGCGCTGGTAAAAGCTCAGGCCGCCGACGATTTTGTACTTGATGTTCAGCTTGCGCAGGGCCTCTTCCATGGCCCGGCTCTGGGCGTTGGTGCGGTAGAGGATGGCGAAGTCGTTGTAGGACAGATGTTGATTCATCTTGTCCTCGTAAATCGAATTCGCCACCAGCTTGCCTTCCTCGTTGTCGGAGGCCGCCTTCAGCACCTCCACCAGCGTGCCGTCCTCGTTATCCGAAAAAACGTCCTTGCGCAGCTGCGCCTGATTGTTTTTGATAACCGAGTTGGCCGCCCAGACAATGTTTTTGGTGGAGCGGTAATTCTGCTCCAGCTTGAATACCTTCAGCTCCGGGTAGTCTTTCTCAAAGTTGAGAATGTTGGTGATGTCCGCGCCGCGGAAGGCGTAGATGCTCTGCGCGTCGTCGCCCACCACGCAGATATTGCGCTCCTTGGCGGCCAGCTTGCGGGTTATCAGGTACTGCGAGTAGTTCGTGTCCTGGTACTCGTCCACCATCACGAACTTGAACAGGTTCTGGTACTTGTTCAGCACGTCGGTGTGCTCCCGAAACAGCACGTTGGTGTTGAAGAGCAAATCGTCAAAGTCCATGGCGCCGGCCTTGAAGCAGCGCGCGGCATATTGCTGGTACAGCACGCCGATTTTGGGCCGCAGCGCCGCCTCGTCGTCCTGCTTGATAACCGGGTCGCTCAGGTACTGCTGCACCGAAATAAGCTTGTTCTTGGCCGCCGAAATCCGGCCCAAAACCAGGCTGGGCTTGTAGAGCTTGTCGTCGAGCTCCAGCTCTTTCACCAGCTGCCCAATCAGGGTTTTGCTGTCCTGGGTGTCGTAGATGGTGAACGAGCGCGGAAAACCAATCTTGTCGGCCTCGGAACGCAGGATTTTGGCAAAGACCGAGTGGAAGGTGCCCATCCACAGGTTGCGGGCCTCGGGGCCGACCACCTTCTCGATGCGGGCGCGCATTTCCTTGGCCGCCTTGTTGGTGAAAGTCAGGGCCAGGATGTTGAACGGGTCGACGCCCTGCTCCAGCAGATGCGCGATGCGGTAAGTAAGCACCCGCGTTTTGCCCGAGCCGGCGCCGGCAATAATCATGCAGGGGCCGTCGGTTTGCATCACGGCGGCGGCCTGCGAGGGATTCAGGAGGGAATAATAATCGAGCGCCATAAGTAATTGCCGCTGGTAAGGCGGCTAGGCAAAGATACGCCCTGCTGGCCGGGCTGGAAAGCAATTTCGAGGCAGCCAGCAGGGGGTAGGGGTGTATCTTTGCGGGGTAGTGCCGAATTAGAAGGCGGTCATGCTGAGCCTGTCGAAGCATCTCTACCGCGCCGTTCGGGTGTCGTTCGGTAGAGATGCTTCGACAGGCTCAGCATGACGTTCTATACCTAGTCTATTGCGCCAACTTCATTATGATAGTTATCCAGGATACCGTTATTTCCGACGACCTCGCCGCCAACTTCTTCGTCTGCAACCTGGAAGCCTGCAAGGGTGCCTGTTGCGTGGAGGGCGACCTCGGCGCCCCGCTCGAAGAAGCCGAACTGGCCATTCTGGAAGCCGAATACAGCAACATTGAGCCTTTCCTGACCGACGCCGGCCGGGCGGCCGTTAGCCAGCAGGGCCTCTACATCAAGGATTGGGAGGGCGACTACAGCACGCCTACCATCAACGACCGAGAGTGCGCCTACGCTTTGTACGATGAGCGCGGCATCCTCAAGTGCGGCATCGAGCAGGCCTATCTAGCTGGAGCCACCACGTTCAAAAAGCCCATCAGCTGCCACCTCTACCCGATTCGCATCACCAAGTACGAAGGCTTCGAGGCCCTGAACTACGACCGCTGGAGCATCTGCTCGCCGGCCTGCTCATTCGGCGCCTCACTGGGCGTACGGGTGTACCAGTTTCTGAAGGAGCCGCTCATTCGTAAATACGGTACCGAGTGGTACGAGCAGCTGGCGGTCGAAATTGAAAGCCCAACGCTGAGTTAGCTGTTACTCTCAGCCAATCGTAACGGGCCAAGTTCCACCTCCTCGTAGATGCTGGCCAGTGGCAGCTCTAGTTTTAGAGCGGGTAGAGAAAGCACGTCGGACAATTGCCGAAACGTGCTCAGTTCCCAGGTACCGTGGTTGGTGCGGACATAGCTTTCAACAAACACCCGAATCTGTGATACCAGCACGTACTGTTGCAGCGAAGGCAGCAGTTGATACTGCTGAAACTTCCAGCCCCGGTCGCGGGCCGCGGTTCCGGCGCTGAGCACTTCAATAACAAGATTCGGATGCCGCACCAAGCGGGTTTCCGTACGGTCGGCCGGGTGACACGTGACCATGATATCCGGGTAAGTGTACTGGTCATCGGCCGCGATGTTCAGCCGTACATTCTCATCAAACACCCGGCAGCCGCTGCCCCGCAGGCCCTGCCGGAGGCTGATGACGCAGTTCTGCTTGATGGTATTGTGCGCAAGCGTAGCCCCGGCCATGGCTTCTGGCCCGTCCATCGGGAAAACTTCGCCGTGGTAATACTCATGCCGAATGTCGGATTGCTCTTCCAGGGCGAAGTATTCCTCGACGGTGTAGCGGCGCTGGGGCTGGGTTTCGGCGGCAGACATAAGATAAGAATTAAGTCAACCAATTAATTTTTTGCGCGACTATCCTTTCGGTCGACTGCACAAGCTGCTTACTAGCGCTGTCATCGGGAGGTAATGGGGATATGAGGTTGTATAAGAGTGAATAATTCAAGCCTTTTACTTTACCTACTGCTTGAAACCATCATTAATCCATAGGATTATTCTCGCTGTTGACCAAAAAATGAGCGTTATAATTAGCCCCCAGCTTAGAAAGCCATTCGCGGCATCACGGAAAAAATTCAACGGCCAGAATATGTACAAAAAAACGACGGCTATCAAGCATATGTTGAGTATTACTAATAAGCGAAAAATACCAGTTGATTCCCTAGCAAACCGTTTTAGTCTCATACCCAGAGTTACACCACGGAGAAATCAAACGACTCCAGAAACTTAGTCGTGAAATCCCCCGCCTTGAACTGCTCGTCGTCCATCAGGGCCAAGTGAAATGGAATGGTGGTTTTCACGCCTTCCACCACGAACTCGCTCAGGGCGCGCTTCATCTTGACGATGCACTCCTCGCGGGTCTGGGCCACGGTGATGAGCTTGGCAATCATGGAGTCGTAGTTGGGCGGGATGGTGTAGCCGGCGTACACGTGCGTATCAACGCGCACGCCGTGGCCGCCGGGAATGTGCAGCGTGGTAATCTTGCCCGGCGCGGGGCGGAAGTTATTGCGCGGGTCTTCGGCATTGATGCGGCACTCCATGGCGTGCATCTTGGGGAAGTAGTTTTTGCCCGAAATCGGGATGCCCGCCGCCACCTTGATTTGCTCTTTAATCAGGTCGTAGTTGATAATTTCCTCGGTCACCGGGTGCTCGACCTGGATGCGGGTGTTCATCTCCATGAAGTAGAAGTCGCGGTTGGCATCGACCAGAAACTCGATGGTGCCCACGCCCTCGTAGCCGATGGCCATGCCGCCGGCAATGGCTGCCGCACCCATGCGCTCGCGCAAATCGTCGGTCATGAAGGGCGAGGGAGCTTCCTCGACCAGCTTCTGGTGGCGGCGCTGAATGCTGCAGTCGCGCTCCGAGAGGTGGCAGACGTGGCCGTACTGGTCGCCGGCAATCTGAATCTCGATGTGGCGCGGTTCAACCACGAACTTCTCCAGGTACATGCCGTCGTTGCCGAAAGCGGCCTTAGACTCGGTGCGGGCGTCGTCCCAGGCTTTCTGGAATTCATCTTCGGAGTGAATGATGCGCATGCCGCGCCCGCCGCCGCCGGCCGTGGCCTTCAGAATCACCGGGTACTTGATTTTGGCGGCAATCTTCTTGCCCTGCTCTACTGATTCCAAGAGGCCTACCGAGCCGGGCACCACGGGTACGCCGGCGGCAATCATGGTGGCTTTGGCCGAAGCCTTGTCGCCCATCTTGTTTATCATGTCGGGCGAAGCGCCGATAAATTTAATGCCGTTTTCCTGGCAGATGCGCGAGAACTCCGCATTCTCCGACAGAAAGCCGTAGCCAGGATGAATAGCGTCGGCGTTGGTGATTTCGGCGGCCGAAATCAGCGTGGGCATGCTCAGGTACGACTGCGCCGATGCTGGCGGGCCGATGCACACGGCCTCGTCGGCGAAGCGCACGTGCAGGCTTTCCCTGTCGGCCGTCGAGTACACGGCGACGGTTTTAATGCCCATTTCCTTGCAGGTGCGGATAATGCGCAGCGCAATTTCGCCCCGGTTGGCGATGAGTATTTTTTTGAACATAATAAGTAGAAAATAGAGCTTAGAAGTTAGAGCTTAGAACGTAGACTTTGAGGCGGATTTGAGCCGGCCAAAAATCTAGGTTCTAAGCTCTAAGTTCTAAGCTCTAGAAA
>CAXUEM010000076.1:0-11566 GCA_964249885.1 uncultured Hymenobacter sp.
CCCTTATGGTGGCCGAAACGGCGGGCAATGTATGTTTGCGCCGGTTGTATTGCTAGCCCATTTATGCCGCCTATGCTGCCCGCCGACGCCACCGAAATCCCGCTGAGCAAAAACAAAACTTTCCTGATGGCGCTCGGGTCGCTGGCCTTCGTCGGGGTCGGCCTGTACATGGCGGTCAGCCCAAACACTTTTTTGCCCAACCCCATTCTGAGAACGCCACTGCTGGTGCGGCTGCTGAGCCTGGCCGCCGTAATTTTATTCGGCGGCCTGGGCTGGTTTCTGGTCCACAAGCTGCGCGACCAGGCGCCCGGCATTCGCGTGACGGCCGAGGGCTTTATCGACAATGCCGGCGGGCTGGCGGCCGGCCTCATCCGCTGGGCCGATGTGGCCGGCATCGACGACTACCAGCTGATGGGCCAGCGCCTGGTGCTCGTACGCTTGCACGACCCTGCCAAGTACCTGGACCAGCAGCCCAGTGCCCTCAAGCGCCGTCTTATGCAAGCCAACCTGACGCACTACGGCTCGCCCATTTTCATCTCGCCCAACACCCTGCAGTGCAGCTACGACGAGCTGAAAATGCTGCTTTCCACGCATTGGGCGGCCAGCCGCGCTCAGGCCGGAGCAAATTCCGGCCGCAAGCCGCGCCAGACAAAATAAAAGCGGTAAGAGCCGGGCTCCTACCGCTTTTCAGCGTTGTTCTTACCCGCCGACAGGCTGGGGCTAGACTGCGGTGCCGTCGGCCAGGTTGGTCAGGTTTTCTTCGGCGCCGCTGGCATCAGTAGCCGAGCTGGAAGCAGTGCTCTGGCCGTTGCGGCGCTTGGCCAGAAAGCTCAGGCCCAGGGCCACGATGGCGGCCCCGCCGGCTACTTTCTGGGTCGTGCTCAGGCCGCCGAAGCCGCTGCCCAGCTTTTTAAGTGACTTGCCGGCGCCCAGCAGAGTGGTTTTCTTGGCCGGCTTGACTTTCTTGTTCTTGCCTTTGGTTTTAATCTTTTTCATGGTTTCCAGTGAGTAAGCTGCCCGTTGGGGCAGCCCGTGGTGAAGCTGGGTATTCGCAGCCCCGCCCGCCAAGGTTGCGAGCCGGCTGTATTGTTAACTTGGCTGCCCCCCTGCTGGCCGGGTCCGCGCGGCGCGGCCAGCAGGGGGTTGGGCCGAGCGGTACTTATTTCGCCTTGCGGCTTTTGCGGGGCTTGCGCAGGGGCTCTTCGGTGGCGGCCGTTGGCCCGCCGGCAAAGTCGTCGGCCTCGTCCTCGTCGTGCTCGTCGTAGTCGGAAGTCAGGGCCAAAGGCTTGGGACGGGCAGGTGCCGGGGCAGCTTCATCGCCCTGCCGCGAGGCCAGGTAGGTGAGGCCGGCGGCCAGCAGGGCCACGCCGCCCACCAGCTTCTGGCCGGTGCTGAGCTTGCCGACTTCCTTAGTCACCTTGCGAAACTTCTTGATAGACAGAGCCGCCGCGTCGAGAACATCGTCGGAGAGGTCGTCTTTCTTGCCTTTTTTCTTTTTGCTTTTGCCCATAAGAAGGTGTGGTAATGCCGTTTGCAGGAGAAACTGTAAGGGGAAGCTCATAGCTGAAAATGAATAGCCCCCCGCGCCGGCGCCCGGCGCGGGATTCCTAGGTATTCGCAGGGTCCGGGGTTAAGGTTGCCCGGAGACAGTGTTGGATGGCCGGCTTTTCAGAAGTGCAAAGCCGGTACCGGCGGAATGCACCTTACTGCGGGCTCCGGCGTGGGCTGCTGCAGAGTACCGGTTTGCTCGCCGCGCCTGCCCGGCCGGGGGCGGCTTCGGTCAGATTTGCGCGGGCCGGCAGCCAGCCGGGGGTCGATGCGAAAAAAAGATGCGCGTTCTGAATTGTTTTTTATCGAGAACCAACGTGTTTTTTAGGCGCCGGCGCAAGGTGCCTTGCTCGGTAAGCCAGGGCATATAAAACAAGCTAGGGCCCGCGCGGCCCGTGGGCCCCGGCGGCGGGGGCGCGTGTGTTTTAAGCGAGCAGGCCGGCTCTAAAACAGCCTACTGGCTTGCGCGGAGAGCTTTTTTATATCACCAAAAAGCTGGTGCTTGCAAAGGCAACCCCCGTTTGGGCGGCCGGTTCAGCCCGGATTTCGCGGCGGATAATGATTCCTCTGCCAGTGGTTGCTGCCGCGCTGCAAACGTTTGCGTCGCCCTGCATATTGTGCTGGCTTCGGCCGCTTCTAGTTCACTTGCTTTTTACTCCGCTCCCGGTAACCGCCGAGGCTGGTCTTATTTCCACCCCCTTCACCCCCACCCTACTTACCTATGAGAAAGCTTACTCTGTTCTCCCTGCTCACACTTTTGTTTGGGGCGCTGCTGCCGCTCAGCGGCCGCGCGCAAGGACCCATTCCGTTCGTTATTGCCAATAATTCGCCCTTTGCGGACTCCGAGCTGTTCGTGGCCATTGTGGGCAAGGACATTGCCACCGGCAACCACGTCTGGGTGAATGCCCGCACGAGCGCCGTGCTGCCCATGTCCAGCTCTTACAACACGGTGCTGGGTCCGACTTACAACGGCGCGACCGGGCCGGGCGGCAACTCCCGCTACGCCGACTGCTTCACCCGCCTGAGCGACATCGCCAACCGCACGTTCACCCTGCCCCGGATTGAGGGCTGCCGGGTGTTCATCTCGCGCGGGCAGCAGCTGTACTTCTACTTCTACGGCGCTTCCGGCGCGCCGTCGGGCTACTCGGGGCCCGACCCGCAGAACCCCAACGACCCGAACCGCGGCATCCTGCACGAAATCATTGAGCTGACCAACAACCAGTTCGGCTTCTTCGGCAATACCACCCGCGTGGACTCCTACAAGTACCCCATGGGCCTGGAGCTGTTCGGCCAGGGCGGCTTCCAGCAGCGCACCGGCGAGCTGAAAAACCACGCCGCCATTCAGGCCGACTACAAGGCTAACGTGCCCACTGAGTTTCAGGGCCTGCTCAACCCCACGACCGGCGAAATCACCTTCCCCTCGAAGACGCCCGCCTTCTACGACGGCAGCAACGGCACCACGCCCGGCCCCTACGCCAACTACCTGGGCTCGTACATTGATGCCATCTGGAACAAGTACCGCAACGAAGACTTGATTTTCTTCGCCGGCAACGCCGGTGTGTTCAAGGGCCGCGTCGGAGCCGACGGGCGCCTGGTGGTGGTGGGGCAGTCGGGCGCTTACGCCGGCCGCACGGGCATCGTGGCGGCCAAGCCCACCACGCAGCAGGCCTTCGAGGGCAAGGGCGTGCTGGACCGCCGCGTGGGCGACGGCGACGCCGACCTCGTGGTGCAGGCCCAGCTCACGGCCGCCATCAACCGGCACGTGGTGAACACGACCACACCCAACCCCGGCCAGCAGAACTGGTACGACGCTTCGCAGTACTACCGGGTTGGGCCGGCCAACTACTACGCCCGCTTCTGGCACCTGCCCGGCATCAGTATCGACCAGAAGTCCTACGGCTTTGCCTACGACGACGTGAACGACCAGTCGGCCACGCTGCACACCTCGCAGCCCACCCGGGTTGTGGCCACGTTCGGCGGCTACGCCGGTCAGGCGCCCCCGCCGGCGGCCGGCGGCGTAGCCACCACTTACAAGGACTGCAACTACGCCGGCACGGCCGTGGCCCTGCCCGTGGGCGACTACAACCTGGCGGCCCTGCAGTCGCGCGGCATTCTCAATGATGATGTGTCATCGCTGCGGGTGAACAGCGGCTACGAGGTAGTGCTGTATGAGAACGACAACTTCAGCGGCGCGGCCCTCACGGTGGGCGCGGCCGGCAACGGCTGCCTGGTGAACAACCCGCTCGGCACCGGCAACTGGAACGACAAAACTACTTCGCTACGGGTGCGCGCCGCCGCGGCTGCCTTCAGCCGGCAGCTGGAAGCTGAAGCCGCCAACGTGAACAATGGCTTTGTGGTAGAAAACTGCTCGGAAGGCGGGCAGAACATGGCCTACAATGACAACGGCGACTACCTGGTGTGGAACGGCATCAACTTCCCCAGCACGGGTTCCTACCTGATTGAGTACCGCGTGGCCAGCGGTGTGGGCGGCGGCACCGTGTCGTGCGACCTGAACGCGGGCGCCGTTCAGCTGGGCAGCACCACGGTGCCCGGCACCGGCGGCTGGCAAAACTGGCAGACCGTGTCGCGGACGGTGACGGTGAACGCGGGCACCTACAACTTCGGCATCTACTCGCAGGTCGGCGGCTGGAATCTTAACTGGGTACGCATCACCAAAACCAACGCCCGCGGCGCCCTGCCCACGGCCCAGGGCAGCAATGCCCCCGCGCTGGAGTTCTACCCTAATCCGGTGACGGACCGCCTCACGCTGGGTTCGGCCGCTGGTTACGCGGGGGCGCAGGTGCGCATTCTCGATGCGACGGGCCGGCTGGCCTGGCGCGGCACCCTGGCCGGCGAAACGGTGGACGTAGCGGCTCTGAAGCCGGGCCTCTACACGCTGGAACTGACCACCAAAAACGAGCAGAAGCTGGTGCGCCGCTTCAGCAAGCAGTAAGCCGAAAGAACGTCAGGCTGAGCGTAGCGCAGCATTCCGCGCAGGTTGATAATCTGCGGAAAACAACCCCTGGGTTGGTTTCTCCGGAATGCTGCGCTACCGCTCTGCCTGACCGGCGGCCTACTGCCTGGCGCGTTGCATGACAGCTTGATTTTCTTTATCTTACAGCAGCATTCTCATTTTCACTTTTCCCCACCCCAACCTCTTTTTATCATGAAGAAGACTTTTACTACCCTGCTGGGCAGCTTAGCCCTCACGGCGCTGAGCTGCGTGGCGGCCCGGGCCCAATCGTACCAGCTGGTATGGGCCGATGAATTTAACGGCAGCCTGAACTCGGCCTGGCAGCACGAAACCGGCGGCGGCGGCTGGGGCAACAACGAAAAGCAGTACTACCAGGCCGCCAACACGGCCATCGTGAACGGCGAGCTGCAGATTACGGCCCGCAAGCAAACCGTGGGCGGCATGCCCTACACCTCGTCGCGCCTGATAACCAAGGGCCGCAAGGAATTCACCTACGGTCGCATCGAGGCGCGCATCAAGCTACCGCTGGGCCAGGGCCTGTGGCCAGCGTTCTGGATGCTGGGCGGCAACATCTCGACGGTGAGCTGGCCCCGGTGCGGCGAAATTGACATCATGGAGCAAGTGAACGCCGACAGCCGCTCCTACGGCACCGTGCACTGGGACAACAACGGCCACGCCGAGTACGGCCGCAGCGTGGCCAACACGCCCAACGTGTACCATGTCTACACCATTGAGTGGGAGCCGAGCTACATCCGCTGGTTTGTGGACGGGGTGCAGTTCAATGAAATCAACATCGCCGGCGGCGCGGGTGGCACCGAGGAATTTCAGAAGCCTTTTTTCCTGCTCCTGAACCTGGCCGTGGCCGGCAACTGGCCCGGCCAGACCGTGGACGAAAGCAAGCTGCCCGCCACCATGGCCGTGGACTACGTGCGGGTGTACCAGAAAACCACCGCCCCGGCGCCTACCTCTTCTATCACGCTGCAGGCCGAGGCGGCCAACGTGAACAGCGGCATGGTGGTAGAGAACTGCTCGGAGGGCGGGCAGAACATGGGCTACATCGACGCCCGCGACTACCTGGTTTTCAACAACGTGAACTTCCCCACCTCGGGCACCTATAACATCGAGTACCGCGTAGCCAGCGGCGCGAGCGGCGGCACCATTTCCTGCGACCTGAACGGCGGCGCCACCCAGCTGGGCAGCACCGCGGTGCCCGGCACCGGCGGCTGGCAGAACTGGCAGACTGTGTCGCGGCAGGTGACGGTGAATGCGGGCACCTACAATTTCGGCGTCTACGCCCAGACCGGCGGCTACAACCTCAACTGGGTGCGCATCACCAAAGCCAGCGCCCGCGGCGCCCTGCCCACGGCCCAGGCCAGCACCAGCGGCGCGGCCCTGACGCTCTACCCCAATCCTGCCACCGACCAGTTGCGCCTGAAAGCCGAAACTTCGCTGGCCGGCAGCCGCTACCGCATCTTCAACAGCCTGGGCCAGTCGGTGGCCGCTGGCTCGGCCGAGAGCGGCACGGTGAACATAGCTGCCCTGCCCAGCGGCGTGTACACGCTGGAAATCAGCGCCAAAGGCGCGCAAACGCTGACCCGGCGGTTCGTGAAATAAGCTGGTTTTTCGGTTAATTGACAAGCAAAAGCGGCGGCGGCTTCAATGGGAAGCGGCCGCCGCTTTTCGCATTTGGGCGCCCGCTGGCGGTTGTGGTTTTGCAGCTCTGATAAAGCTTGCTTAGAAGCCATGAGCACCCCCTGCTGGCTGCAGCCAAGCAGATTGCACGAAGAATAACGCGCTTTAAGTTGCGGTGTCGTTACTTGGCCACGGAATGCCTAACTGAACGAGCCACCTCATTATGCGCAGCCCAATCATTGCCCTGTCGTTGATTTTTGTTTTTTTCGGCAGCACCGCACACTCTCAGGACCGTCCGCGCAAAGCTGCACCGTATCGTCGGCCCCGTGCTACGGCAGCGCCCGCTCCGAAGCCAGCGGCCAAAAATGAGCTGTACCAGCAAGTAGCCCACCTCGACGCCGAAATGTTCGCCGCCTTCAACGCCCACGACGTGGACCAGCTCATGTCTTACTTCGCTCCTAACCTAGAGTTTTTCCATGACAAAGGCGGCCTGGCCGACTTCAACCAGACCAAAGAAGGTTTCCGGCGCCTGTTCGCCCAAAGCCCCGACATCAGCCGCACGCTGGTGCCGGGCAGCCTGGAAGTATTTCCCATCAAGGGCTACGGGGCCATGCACATTGCCACCCAACGATTTTGCCACGAAGAAAACGGCCGCCAAGACTGCGGCAATTCCAAGTTCGTGATGGTGTGGCAGCAGTTGGGCAACACCTGGAAAATCACGCGCGTTGTGAGCTATGACCATTGAGCTGTTTAGTATCCTTAACATTTTAGCTGCGGATGTGCAAGGTCTGGCTGTGAAGCTCTTGATGAAAAATATACAATGCTGAAGCGCCTCATTTTACAAGCAAGTATATTGCTCATCGCCTCTGCACTTACAAACTGTTCTAAAATGCAGGAAGTCAAACAATTTGAATCAAATAATAAATGGTTTAAGCTAACCTACCCAGCAGCATGGCAGGTAGAAGTAGAAGATAGCATATATACCTTCACGGAGGCAGGTGACCCAAGTTGGGCCTTCCAAATATCTGCCTACCGAGCGGCGCATGATACAATCCCAAACTTTAGCATCCGCGCTGAATTGCACCTTATAATTAAAATTCACCCAAGTGCCCAGATAGTGGTTTTGCCAAACAGGGAAGCAGTTTATTATACCGTCATTAGCGACGATTCCCTTCTGCATGTCTGGATAATCGGCGGAAAAAGGTGCAAGACCTTTTGCAGTTATACTGCGGATGCACTAGCTCCTCAGCATTCGAATTTTAAAGCAGCGCAACAGATAGTTAATTCAATGCAAATTCAATAGCAGGGAACATGAAATCAAAAGACTTAATTGCGCCCTACGTCAATTGCCACCAATTAGCATCTGCCATGAACAAGACGAAGTGGCGCGAATTGGCTGTATTGATGGGTTCAAACAAAGATTTTAATCCAGTTGTGAGAATAAAATACTTATTAGATGATGGCATAAGTGGCTTTACACATCTGGATTGGGAATGGGTGAAATTTGGAGATGCTAGGGAAATAGAATGGATGGAAATCGATTCAATTCGCCGAGACTATGTTGGTAGGCTTGTCGAGAAGGAAGAAGTTGAATTTACGGACTGGATTAGGGCAGCATTATTAAGCAAAAGCATTCCATTCGAAGAAACAGACAGCATCTTTAAAATCAGAGGTTATATTAGGCCAAATGCATAAAAAAGAGGCTGAAGCTCCTACAGCTTCAGCCTCTTTCCGTTTCTACCGCCGGGTAACAACCGTTACATGTGAATGGCCCGGTTCTCCGTAGCCGCTAGGCAGGCCTCTTTCATGGCCTCGGCGTAGGTGGGGTGCGAGTGGCTCATGCGGGCCACGTCCTCGGCGGAGGCGCGGAACTCCATGGCCGTCACGGCTTCGGCGATGAGGTCGGCGATGCGCGGGCCTATCATGTGCACGCCCAGGATTTCGTCGGTAGTTTGGTCGGCCAGCACCTTCACGAAGCCGTCGGTGTCGCCGCTGGCGCGGGCGCGGCCGCTGGCTTTGAAGGGGAAGGAACCCACTTTGTAGGCCTTGCCCTGCTCCTTGAGCTGCTCTTCGGTGTAGCCCACGCCGGCCACTTCGGGCCAGGTGTACACCACGCCGGGGATGAGCAGGTAGTTGATGTGCGGCTTCTGGCCAGCTATGGTTTCGGCCACGAACACGCCTTCTTCCTCGGCCTTGTGGGCCAGCATGGCGCCGCGAATGACGTCGCCGATGGCGTAGATGCCGGGCACGTTGGTTTGCAGGTGCTCGTCGACCTTGATGCGGCCGCGCTCTTCCATTTCCACGCCCGCGGCTTCTAGGTTGAGGCCGGCGGTGTAGGGCACGCGGCCCACGGCCACCAGGCAGTAGTCGCCTTCAAACTTCACTTCTTCGCCCTTGGCGTTGGTGGCCGTCACGGTCACGTTGTCGCCCTCGCGGGTGGCTCCGGTCACTTTGTGGCTGAAGAAAAACTCGATGCCGATTTTGCCGAGCACGCGGCGCAGCTCCTTGCCCAGGCCGCGGTCCATGGTGGGGATGATGCTGTCCATGAACTCCACCACCGACACTTTGGCGCCGAGGCGGGCGTACACGGAGGCCATTTCGAGGCCAATCACGCCGCCGCCAATCACAATCATGTGCTTGGGCACTTCGCGGATGTTCAGGGCCTCGGTGCTGGTGATGATGCGCTCTTTGTCCTGCTGAATGAACGGCAGCACCGTGGGCTTGGAGCCGGTGGCGATGATGACGTTCTTGGTTTCAATCTGCTGGGCCTCGCCGCCCGCCGTGGGCGCGATGCTGAGGTGCGTTTTATCCACGAACGAACCTACGCCGGTGAGGACGTCGATTTTGTTCTTCTTCATCAGGTAGGCAATGCCGTCCACGTTGGCCTTCACCACGCCGGCCTTGCGGTCTATCATGCGGTTCATGTCCACCGTCAGGTTGTCCAGACCGATGCCGTGGTCGGCAAACACCGAATGGGCATTGTGGTAGTGCTCGCTGGAATCCAGCAGGGCCTTGCTGGGGATGCAGCCCACGTTGAGGCAGGTGCCGCCCAGGGTGGGGTATTTCTCGATGAGGGCAGTTTTGAGGCCCAGCTGGGAACAGCGGATAGCCGCTACGTAACCTCCGGGACCGGAGCCGATGACGGTGACGTCGTATTGATTCATGGGGTGGGAATGTTAGCTGAGCAAAGGTACGGCGCGGGGCGGCGCACGGCGGGCTTTGCCGCGGAGGTTCGCGCAGGCTCCGGGAGCTTACTCCACCAGCACGCCGATGTAGAAGTTCTGGGTGTCCACCTCCAGGTTGTCGCGGGTGAGGCCGGGCAGGGCCAGCAGGGGGGCAAACTTCGGGCTGACCGGCACAAGCTGGTACTGGCCGCCTTTCAGGCGCAGGCGCACTAGCATATCGAAGCCCGGCACGCTGGCCACCCAGCGGGCCAGGGCCTGGTCTTTTTCAAAGCGAATTTCAAGTACCGGCAGGCCGGTGTGGCGCAGGTACTGGTCGAATATTTTGGTCAGGTCGCGGCCGCTTTCGCGGTTGAAGTAGTCGATGACCTGCTGGCCGGTGACGGTCTGGTGGTAGAAGGTGCTGGACAAGCCGCGCAGCAGGCGGCGCCACTTTTCGTCGTCGTTCACCACCAGCCGCAGCATGTTGAGCAGGTTGCTGCCCTTGTCGTACATGTCGCCGGAGCCTTCGCGGTTCACGCCGTAGGGCCCGATGATGGGCCGGTCGTTCTGGATGTGGCGGCGCTGGCCGTGGATGTATTCCTGGCCTGCTTGCTTGCCAAAGAGGCTTTCCACGAACAGGGCTTCGGAGTAGGTGGTGAAGGCCTCGTGCACCCACATGTCGGCAATGTCGCGGGTGGTGATGTTGTTGCCGAACCACTCGTGGCCGCTTTCGTGGATGATGATGAAGTCCCACTTGTCGCCCCAGCCCGTCGCGGAGCGGTCCTTGCCCAGGTAGCCGTTCTGGTACTGGTTGCCGTAAGCCACGGCGCTCTGGTGCTCCATACCCAGGTGCGGGGCGTCCACCAGCTTGTAGCCGTCTTCGTAAAACGGGTAGGGCCCGAACCAGTTCTCCATGCTCTTGAGCATGGGCCGGACGTTGGCCGCGAATTGCGCTTTGGCCTTGGCCAGGTTCTCGGGCAAAACCCAGTAATCCAGCGTGAGCGGGCCTTTTTCGCCCTGGTACGTGCCGCCGCTCAGGTGCTGGTAGTCGCCCACGTTCAGGGCCACGTCGTAGTTATTGATAGGATTGCGCACAGCCCAGTTGAAGCGGGTGTAGCCGCCTTTGACCTTGCTGATTTTGCGCAGGCGGCCGTTGGAAACGTCTTTCAACCCTTTGGGCACGCTCACGCTGATGAGCATGGAGTCTACCTCGTCGGCCTGCTGGTCTTTGCAGGGCCACCAGATGCTGGCGCCCACGCCCTGGCAGGCCGTGGCGGCCCAGGGCCGGCCGGTGGCGTCCTGGGTGAAGACCACGCCGCCGTCCCAGGGCGCCTTTTTGGCCACGGTCGGGAAGCCGGAGTAGAACACGGTAAACTCGTCGCGGCTGCCCTTGCGAACGAGCTGCGGAAACGTGACGAACACGGCGTTGGCCTCGCGGGTGAAGGCCAGCTCTTTGTTCCGATAGAGCACCTTCTCGACTTGCAGGTTGGCAAATAGGTCGAACTGCAGGCGCGTGAAGTCCTCGGCGGCGGTGAAGCGAAACAAGTTCGAGCCGCTGAGGTGGCGCCGGGCCACGTCCAGCTTCACGTCGAGGTGGTAGTAGTTGAGGTCGTAGCAGGTACGCAGCGGGCCCTGGCCGCCGCGCAGCGAATCGGCGCGGGTGAAGCCGGGCTTAGGCTGCATGAGCTGGGCCGCGGCCGGCCGGCCGAGCAGCAGGCCGGCCAGCAGGGGGTAGAGGCCGAATTTAAAACGTTTCATGTGCGCAAAGGTGCGGGCCGGAGCCGTAATGCGCCGGCCCCGGGCCGGCGCGTAATTTTGCTCCTTCCTTTTTCTGTCTGATGCCTGCTATTCCTCTCGCCGCGCGGCCAGCGCGCGCGGCGCTGCTCACGGCCTTTGCCGCCGTATATATTATCTGGGGCTCCACGTATCTGGTGATGAAGTTTGCCGTGGCTTCGATGCCGCCGCTGCTCATGGCCGGCACCCGCTACGCGCTGGCGGGCGGGCTGCTATATGGCTTTATGCGCCTACAGGGCGCGGCGCGGCCCACGCTGGCGGGCTGGGGGCAGGCGCTGGTAATTGGTGTGTGCCTGCTGGGCTTCGGCAACGGCGGCACTACGTTCGGGGTGCTGTACCTGCCCAGCAGCACGGCGGCCCTGCTGGTGGCCACGGTGCCTATGTTTCTGGCCGTGCTGGGCTGGCTCAGCGGCCTGAGCCCGCGGCCCCAGGCCGCCTTGTATCCGCGGGCTTG
>CAXUEM010000077.1:0-2720 GCA_964249885.1 uncultured Hymenobacter sp.
ACGACCGCGGCCAGAAGGTGATCGCCTCCGCCTTCGCCGACCTCGGCTTCGACGTGGACATCGGCCCGCTCTTCGCCACCCCGGCCGAGGCGGCGCGGCAGGCGATCGAGAACGACGTCCACGTGGTCGGCGTGTCCTCCCTCGCCGCCGGCCACCTGACGCTGGTGCCGGAGCTGAAGGCGGAGCTGGCGAGCTACGGGCGGGACGACATCATGGTGGTGGTGGGCGGCGTGATCCCGCCGCAGGACCACGCGGCGGTGCTGGCGGCGGGCGCTTCGGCGATCTTCCCGCCGGGGACGGTGATCGCGGAGGCGGCGGTGAGCCTGCTCGCCGAGTTGAACCGGCGGCTGGGCTACGAGGCGCCGCGGGCGGCGGCGGAGTAGGATCGGACTCTCCCAGCGCCGACAGATGCTCGGCGATGTGACAATTGTGAACCGCGCCCGGCCGGTGCTAGCCTTCCGACGACAAGAACTCGGGCCACCAAGGCTCGCTGATCGACCGGGAGGAAACACGATGACGTCATTCACCAGGCGCGGGCTCCTCGCCTCCGCAGCCGGCGCGACCGCGGCGGCCAGCGTGGTGGCCGCGGCGGGTGCGGCGGCAAGGTACTCGGGCAGCGGGTCGAAAAACAGGGCCAGGTTCATGCGGGCACGGCAGACTACGGCCGGGTAAGGACCCGGCAAAACTACGCACCACCGGCGCGGCCAGCAGGGGGTATGGGCGCCAGCCTTACCCCCTGCTGGATAAGCTGACCCGTAGCCAAGGGCGCGGCAACGCGAGAATCCGCGAAAATTAGCTTTTATTTAAGCTGAATTTCACCCTCCTGCCTTCGTGCCCGCCCCATGGATATTCGTCGTTCCTTTGATATTCTGACCAACCAGCTCGCCCGGTTTCCGCAGGCCGACTGCCTCGTCGCCAAAATCGGGGGGCAGTGGGTGCCCACCAGCACCCAGCAGGTGCAGGACCAGGCCAACCTCGTCAGCCTCGGCTTGCGGCAGCTCGGCATTCAGCAGGAAGACAAGGTGGCCCTCATCAGCCTCAACCGCCCCGAGTGGCTGCTGGCCGACTTCGGCATTGCCCAGCTCGGCGCCGTGAGCGTGCCCATGTACCCCACCATCACGACCGAGGACTATAAGTTCATCTTCGAGGACGCCGGCGTGAAGGCCGTTTTCGTGGCCGACCAGAACCTGTTCGACAAGGTAAAAGAGGCCACCACAAATCTGAACATCCCCGCCGAGCACATCTTCTCCTTCGACAAGCTACCCGGCGTGCGCCATTTCAGCGAGCTGCTGGAACTGGGCAAAAAAGGCAACGCCGCCGACCTGGAGCCCCTGAAAGCTGCCGTGCAGCCCGACGATTTGCTCACGCTCATCTACACCTCCGGCACCACCGGCAAGCCCAAGGGCGTGATGCTGACCCACAAAAACCTCATCAGCAACTGCCAGAACTCGCAGCCCATGGTGCCCGTCACGAAAGACGACAAGGCCCTGAGCTTTCTGCCGCTCTGCCACATTTTCGAGCGCATGGTGACCTATCTGTACATGCTCAACGGCGTGAGCATCTACTACGCCGAGAGCATGGAGCTCATCGCCGACAACCTGCGCGAAGTGAAGCCCAACATCTTCACCACCGTGCCCCGCCTGCTGGAAAAGGTGTATGATAAAATCGTGGCCAAAGGCCACGAGCTGGAAGGCGTGAAGAAAAACCTGTTTTTCTGGGCCCTGGATTTGGGCCTGCGATACGACACCCAGAAAAACCAGGGCTTTTTCTACAACACCCAGCTGGCGCTGGCCAACAAGCTCATTTTCAATAAGTGGCGCGAGGCGCTGGGCAACAACCTGCGCTGCATCGTGAGCGGCGGCGGAGCCCTGCAGCCCCGGCTGGCGCGGGTGTTCTGGGCCGCCGGCATCCGGGTCATGGAAGGCTACGGCCTCACCGAAACCTCGCCGGTCATTGCCGTGGGCGGCTTCGACCCGGAGAACAACATGATTGGTACCGTGGGCCCGGTTATCCAGAACGTGCAAGTGAAAATTGCGCCGGACGGCGAAATCCTGACCAAATCGGACTCTGTGATGAAGGGCTACTACAACCAGCCCGAGCTGACGGCCAAAGAGTTCGACGAAGAGGGCTGGTTCCACACCGGCGACATCGGCGAGCTCGTGAACGGCAAGTTCCTGAAAATCACAGACCGCAAAAAGGAGCTGTTCAAGACCTCGGGCGGCAAGTACATCGCGCCGCAGGTGATTGAGGGCAAGCTCAAGGAAGACCCGCTCATTGAGCAAGCCATGGTAGTGGGTGTTGACCAGAAATTCCCCGCGGCTCTCATCATACCCTCATTCGCCGACCTCAAAGGCTGGTGCAAGCGCAACGGCATTCCGGAGGCGCCCAACGAGGAGCTCGTAAAGAACGAGAAGGTGGTAAAGCACTTCGAGGGCCTAGTGAAGAAGTACAACCAGAGCTTCGCGCAGTGGGAGCAGGTCAAGCGCATCACGCTGCTGCCCGAGCTGTGGACGGTGGAAAGCGGCGAGATGACGCCCACCATGAAGGTCAAGCGCAAAGCTATTTCCGAGAAAAACAAAGACCTGATTGAGAGCATGTACGCCCGCAACGACCAGTTTGAGCGCGAGGCGCATTAGGAGTAGTACAGCGCAAGCATGTAACGCGGACTTTGCAGTCCGCGAGTGAACGAGCCGAATGGCGCACTCGCGGACTGCAAAGTC
>CAXUEM010000077.1:2730-6003 GCA_964249885.1 uncultured Hymenobacter sp.
CGCGCGGCCCCCAACGCGCCGCGCTACTTTTAGCTTAACTGTTATGCAAGCCTAACAAATTCTTCGTATGTTTACCGTCTATTCCGCCTGATATGAAACCCGAAGAAACCGTCGACTACAACATCAAAGTGGCCTGGCACGCTATTTCGCGCATGTACAACACGCAGGCGGCCCAGCACGACATCACAACCAGCATTGGCTTCGTGCTGCTCAACATCGACCAGGAGCAGGGTACGCCGGCCACCAAGATTGCCCCCCTGCTGGGTCTCGAAACCCGCAGCCTGACCCGTATTCTGCGCTCGATGGAAGACAAGGGCTTGATTTACAAACAGGCTGACTCGGTGGACAAACGCTCGGTGCGCATTTTCCTCACGCCGCTGGGGCTGGAGAAAAAGGAGATTTCGCGTCAGACCGTGCGCCACTTCAATCTGAAAATCCGGGAGAAGATTTCGCAGGCGCAGTTGGATACGTTTTTCAAAGTAGCTGCCCAGATTACCGGCATGATAGAAGGCAAGGCGTTGTTTGAGGGCTTCGCGCTCAAGCGCTTGCAGCCGGAGCCGTCAGCTTAGCCCCAGAATAGTAAAGAACGTCATGCTGAGCGCAGCGGAGCGGAGTCGAAGCATCTCTACCGCGTAAGTAATCAGTGGTAAACAGCGATTGAGTTAGTCAGCGGTAGAGATGCTTCGCTCAGCATGACGTTCTTTTAACCTTATCACCTCACTACCCCATCCACCTCATAACTCTCACACGTGAATCGGACGATAAAAAAAGTTGCCGTGCTCGGCTCCGGCGTCATGGGCTCGCGCATTGCCTGCCACTTCGCCAACATCGGCGCGCAGGTGCTCCTGCTCGACATCGCGCCCAAAGAGCTGCTGCCCGAGGAAGAGAAAAAGGGCCTGAAGCTTGACGCGCCCGCCGTGCGCAACCGCATCGTGAACGCGGCCCTGCAGGCAGCCATTGCGGCCAATCCTTCGCCGCTGTACCGCAAGTCGGACGCCGCGCGCATCAAAACCGGCAACTTCGACGACAACCTCAAAGACATTGCTACCTGCGACTGGACCATTGAGGTGGTCGTGGAGCGGCTCGACATCAAAAAGAGCCTGCTGGAGCGCGTGGAGCAGTTCCGCAAAAAGGGCACGCTCATCACCAGCAACACCAGCGGCATCCCGATTCACCTGATGACCGAGGGCCGCTCCGACGACTTCAAAAAGCACTTCTGCGGCACCCACTTCTTCAACCCGCCGCGCTACCTCAAGCTGCTCGAAATTATTCCGACGCCGGACACCGACCCGGCTATCACGGATTTCCTGCTGCACTACGGCGACCTGTACCTGGGCAAAACCACCGTGCTGGCCAAGGACACGCCGGCCTTCATTGCCAACCGCGTGGGCGTGTTCGCCATCATGGACGTGCTGCGCATCATGCAGGAGCTGGGCCTGACGGTGGAAGAAGTCGACAAGCTCACCGGCCCGGTTATCGGGCACGCTAAGTCGGCCACCTTCCGCACCTCTGATGTGGTGGGGCTGGACACGCTGATAAACGTGGCCAACGGCCTGGCCCAGAACCTGCCGAATGACGAGGCCAAGGCCGTGTTCCAGCTGCCGGACTTCCTGAAAAAGATGGCCGAAAACAAGTGGCTGGGCGACAAAACCGGCCAGGGCTTCTACAAGAAAGTGAAGGGCGAGGGCGGCAAATCGGAAATTCAGGCGCTGGACCTGACCACGCTGGAATACAAGCCCAGCGCCAAAGTCAAATTCGCTACCCTGGAGCTGACCAAGACCATCGAGGCGCTGGCGCCGCGCTTCGCGGTGCTGCTGGGCGGCAAGGACAAGGCCGGCGACTTTTACCGCAAGAGCTTCGCCAGCCTGTTTGCCTACGTCACGAACCGGGTGCCCGAAATCACCGACGCCCTATTCAAGATTGACGACGCCCTGCGCGCCGGCTTCGGCTGGGAAATGGGTCCGTTTGAAACCTGGGACGCCATCGGGGTGCAAAAGGGCGTGGAGCTGATGCAGGCCGAAGGCCAGCAACCCGCCGCCTGGGTGACCGAGATGCTGGCCGCCGGCCATACCTCGTTCTACAAGGTAAGCGAGGCCGGGGTGAAGCAGTTCTACGACCTCGAAAGCCGCGACTACCAGGCCATTCCGGGCGTCGAAAACTTTATCATCCTCGACAACCTGCGCGCCACAGGCAAGGTGCTGTGGAAAAACGCGGGCGCCTCGGTGCTCGACCTTGGCGACGGCATTCTGAACGTAGAGTTCCACTCCAAGATGAACTCGCTGGGCCAGGACGTAATTCAGGGCCTGCTCAAGGGCATCGAGCTGGCCGAAACCGGCTACCGCGGCCTGGTCATCGGCAACGACGGGGCGCAGTTCTCGGCCGGCGCCAACCTGGGTTTGGTGTACATGCAGGCCCTGGAGCAGGAGTTCGACGAGCTGAATATGATGATTGCGCAGTTCCAGAACGCCATGATGCGGCTGCGCTACAGCTCCATTCCGGTGGTGGGCGCCCCGCACGGCCTCGCCCTGGGGGGAGGCTGCGAGCTGAACCTGCACTGCGACCGGGTGGTGGCTTCGGCCGAAACCTACATGGGCCTCGTGGAATTCGGCGTGGGCCTGATTCCAGCAGGGGGGGGCACCAAGGAAATGACCCTGCGCACCGCCCTCAAGTACGAGGAAGGCGAGCCGGAGCTGAACCTGATTCGCAACACCTTCGTGACCATCAGCACGGCCAAAGTATCCACCTCGGCCGCCGAGGCCGTGGACCTGGGCTTCCTGCGCCGCGGCGACGAAATCGTGGTGAACTCCAACCGCGTCATTGCCGCCGCCAAAGCCGCCGCCCTGGAGCTGGCAGATGCCGGCTACACCCAGCCCGTGCCGAAAACCAACATCAAGGTGCACGGCAAGGGCGCGCTGGCCATGTTTAAAACCGGCGTGTACGCCATGAAGGAAGGCCGCTACATCTCGGAGCACGACCAGAAAATTGCCGACAAGCTGGCCTACGTGATGTGCGGCGGCGACTTGTCAGCGCCCACCGAAGTAAGCGAGCAGTACCTGCTGGATTTGGAGCGTGAAGCGTTCTTGAGCCTCTGCGGAGAGCGCAAGACGCTGGAGCGGATTCAGTCGATTCTGACGACGGGCAAGCCGCTGCGGAATTAATGATTTTACCAAGACATGAGACGTTAGACATGAGACATGAGAACTGTTCTGGCTTACCCCCTGCTGGCTCGTGCTATAACAGTTCTCATGTCTCATGTCTAACGTCTCATGTCTT
>CAXUEM010000077.1:6103-11494 GCA_964249885.1 uncultured Hymenobacter sp.
TTCTCATGTCTCATGTCTAACGTCTCATGTCTTAGTAATCAAAATGTCAAACACTGCCTATATCGTCGCCGGCTACCGCACGGCCGTCGCCAAAGCCCCGCGCGGCGGCTTTCGTTTCACCCGCACCGACGACCTCGCCGCCGAAGTTATCAAGCACCTCGTGGCCTCGGTGCCGGCCCTCGACCCGGCCCGCGTCGATGACGTGATAGTGGGCAACGCCGTGCCCGAGGCCGAGCAGGGCCTGCAAATCGGCCGCATGATTTCGCTACTGGCTTTGCCCATGAACGTGTCGGGCATGGTCGTGAACCGCTACTGCGGCTCGGGCGTCGAAACCATTGCCATGGCCGTGAACCGCATCAGCGGCGGCATGGCCGACTGCATCATCGCCGGCGGCGCCGAAAACATGAGCATGGTGCCCACCGTGGGCTGGAAAACCGTGCCCAACTACAACCTCGCCACCAAGCACCCGCAGTACTACCTCGGCATGGGCCTCACCGCCGAAGCCGTGGCCCAGGACTACAAAATCAGCCGCGAAGACCAGGACCAGTTTTCCTACGCCTCGCACCAGAAGGCCATCAAGGCCATTCAGGGCGGCAAATTCGCCAAGAGCATTGTGCCGATTACGGTCGAGGAAACCTACCTCGACCAGGCCACGGGCAAGAAGAAAACCCGCTCCTTCGTGGTCGATACCGACGAAGGCCCCCGCGCCGACACCTCGGTAGAAGCCCTGGGCAAGCTGCGCCCGGTGTTCGCGGCCGGCGGCTCAGTCACGGCCGGCAACTCCTCGCAGACTTCCGACGGCGCCGCATTCGTCATCGTGATGTCGGAGCGCATGGTGAAGGAGCTGAACCTGGAGCCCATTGCCCGCATGGTCACCTACGCCACCGAGGGCGTCGACCCGCGCATCATGGGCATGGGCCCGATGGTGGCCGTGCCCAAAGCCCTCAAGCAAGCCGGCCTGCAGCTCGACGACATCGACCTAATTGAAATGAACGAGGCCTTTGCCTCCCAGTCCATCGCCGTGATGCGCGAGCTGAACATGAACCCCGACAAGCTCAACGTGAACGGCGGCGCCATCGCCCTGGGCCACCCGCTGGGCTGCTCCGGCGCCAAGCTCAGCATTCAGCTCTTCGACGAGCTGCGCGAGCGCGGCCAGAAATACGGCATGGTCACGGCCTGCGTCGGCGGCGGCCAGGGCGTCGCCGGCATCTACGAGCTGCTGAAGTAGGTTTCGGTTTGGGCACTTGGGCTTAACAGAATGTCATGCTGAACGCAGTGGAGCAGCTCGCCAGGGGAAGTAATGCAATCGGCCCCAACAAGCGGTAGAGATGCTTCACTGCGTTCAGCATGACAGTTTCGGAACTGCTTGAGAACTATTCACGAATAGTATCAGTATATTTGCCATCGAAATCATCACCAAAAAAATGAGGTGGCTCGGCACCCGGCCGAACCACCCCAATAACTACCGCAGCAGCCAGCTAGCGAGCTGGGCCAGCAAGTAAGCCGCCAGGGTCGCTCCAACAGCTTTCCCGGTGCCACTTGCAAAGCCAATCGCCAGGGCTTGCAGCAGTTTTTTCGCGTTCCTCTCCATTTTTCGTGTGAAGTAGAGGGTTGCCACTAACCCCGCACTTCTGAAAGCCCGGCCGCTCGTAACGGCTGGGCTTTCGTCTTTCTAACGAAAGCCGGTTGTAGGTCGCGGGGCATAACCCCAACGCGAACCCGGCAAAGGTACTGCTATAGTCAGCGGACAAGCATCAACATAATGTAATGCTCTAAAGGCGCGCCTTAGCGAAACGGGATTTAGGCGAACGGCTGCCTTTGCTTTTCTCGTCTTCAACACCTACAACTAATCCGTTGGCGAAAAACATGTTACCTCGGCTCAGTCGGGTGATTGTGTAAGTTGTAACTCCACAAGCCGTCAGTGTAATAACGTTGCTCAACCGTGTTGGTGTGAGTTGGGCGGTGCCGTTAAAAACCAAGCAGTCATCTCCAAGACTCAAAAGCTGCGTGGCACCGATGGAGTATCTAGCTGTAGTCAGAGTTGGAGCCAATGAGGCCCAGCCAGAATCTTTTACCCAAAATGGATGGTCAGATGTGGCCATTACTGTGCGGCCATCAGCAAACGAAAGCTGCCGTAGCGAATCGTGTACAACTGTGGCGAGAGCTTCAATTTCTGCAATACCAAGCACATTAGTTGCCGGGTCACAACTCAGTACCGCTTGGCCCACACGCAGTTCACTGATGGCACATGTAACGCCGCCGGGTAGAGTAATGCGGGTGTCGGCTGGGAAGCAACAAGCTCCCATGAATCGTTCTCGTTTAACTAACCGGAATGGCAACACCTTTTCAAAAGCCTTTCCAATAGGCCGAGTTTTTCGGTTTATCCAAAAGCTGAGTTTACTTGGACGTTTACCAGCTGTGGTAGCGGCTTCATTCTGATGCGGCGCAATAGCAGATTTTACGTGCGAGATGGGCTTCACTGTCAGCAAGCTGCTCAGCACCAAAGGCATCAGAAATGTTTTCATAACAGAAAGTTACAATAATTCTTAAGTTGATTCCGGCAGATGCCGGTTTTTCTTCCCCAAACTACTCGGCAAGCCTAACATTTTTGTGTATCTTGCGGTACTAAAACCGGCGGGCCCTTGTTGTCTCAATATACTCGGCACGCCTAACACTTTCGCCGGCATCTCCCTCACTTCATTCCCTCCTTTTCAGTCATGGAAGTATCCCAGAAACCCGTCCTGAAGGGCGGCGAATTCATTATCAAGCCCACCGACGCGCAGGACGTGTTCACGCCCGCCGACTTCACCGAGGAGCAGAACTACATGCACCAGACCTGTCTGGACTTCGTGCAAACCGAGGTGCACCCCCTGCTGGAGCGCCTCGACAACCACGAGGAAGGCCTCATGCGCGGCCTGATGGAGAAA
Organism: uncultured Hymenobacter sp.; assembly: GCA_964249885.1. Classification (GTDB taxonomy): domain Bacteria; phylum Bacteroidota; class Bacteroidia; order Cytophagales; family Hymenobacteraceae; genus Hymenobacter. The sequence continues at coordinate 9,031 of CAXUEM010000077.1, forward strand.
GCCGGGCAGCTGGGCCTGTTCGGGGTGAGCATTCCGGAGCAGTACGGCGGGCTCGACATGGACTTCCCCACCGCCCTGCGCGTGACCGAGGGCGTGGGCGGCGGCCACTCGTTTCCGGTGGCGTTTGCGGCCCACACGGGCATTGCCATGCTGCCCATCCTGTTTTTCGGCAACGATACCCAGAAAGCCAAGTACCTGCCCGGCCTCACCAACGGCGAGCTGATGGGCGCTTACTGCCTCACCGAGCCCGGCTCGGGCTCCGACGCGCTGGCCGCCAAAACCAAGGCCATGCCCACCGCCGACGGCGCCGGCTACGTGCTCAACGGCCAGAAAATGTGGATTACGAACGGCGGCTTTGCCGACGTGTTCATCGTGTTCGCGCAGGTCGATGGCGACAAGTTCACGGGCTTCATCGTGGAGAAAAACACGCCCGGCCTGAGCCTGGGCAACGAGGAACACAAGATGGGCATCAAGGGCAGCAGCACCCGGCAGGTATTTTTGTCGGATTGCACCGTGCCCAAAGAAAACATCCTGGGCGAAATCGGCAAAGGCCACCTCATTGCCTTCAACGTGCTGAATATCGGCCGCATTAAGCTGGCCGCTGCCTGCCTGGGCGCCACCAAGATGGCCGCTTCGCTGAGCGTGAAATATGCCAACGAGCGGGTGCAGTTCAAGCTGCCCATCAGCAAGTTCGGCGCCATCCGCCACAAGCTGGCCGAGCAGGCCGTGCGCATCTACGCCGTCGAGTCGGCCATCTACCGCGCCGGCTCCGACATCTACCGCACCGAGCAGCAGCTGCTGGCCGAGGGCAAAGGCCACAACGAGGCCCTGCTGGGCGCCGCCCGCGAGTTTGCCGTGGAGTGTGCCATTCTGAAAGTGGAAGGCTCGGAAGTGCTTGATTTCGTGGTGGATGAGGGCGTGCAGATTTACGGCGGCTACGGCTTCTCGGCCGACTACCCCATGGACCGCGCCTACCGCGACTCGCGCATCAACCGCATCTTCGAGGGCACGAACGAAATCAACCGGATGCTGGCCGTCGATATGATTCTGAAAAAGGGTCTGAAAGGCGAGCTGGACCTGATGGGCCCCGCCCAGGCCGTGCAGCAGGAGTTGATGAGCATCCCGAGCATGGGTGAGGCAGATGATTCGCCGTTCGCCGCCGAGAAGAAAATCATCGCCAACCTGAAAAAGGCCACCCTGATGATTGCCGGCACCGCCGTGCAGAAGTACACCGCCACGCTGGCCAAGGAGCAGGAAATCCTGATGAACATCGCCGACATGGCCATCAAAACCTACGTGGCCGAAAGCACCCTGCTGCGCGTGGAAAAGGAAATTTCGACCAAAGGCGAAGAGGCCCTGAGCCGCGAGCTGGACATGGCCCGCGTGTACCTCTACGACGCCGTGGACCAGGTGGAAAAATCCGGCAAAGACGCCATCGCCGCCATGACCGAGGGCGACGAGCAGCGCCTGCTGGCCATGGGCCTCAAGCGCTTCACCAAAGCCGAGCTGTTCAACAGCAAGGAAGCCCGCCGCCGCATCGCCGCGGGCCTGATTGAAGCCAACGAGTACGTGTACTAAGCACGGCCTCAGCCGGATTTTGTGGACGTGAAAAAGGCCGCTTCCTAATAGGGAACGGCCTTTTTATATCGAGGGCTCTCAGCGCACCTCAGCGTTTCCTCAGCGTGCCTCTGCGGTAACTTCCCGAACAACTTTCACGGCTGCTTAATCAGAAACGCCGCTACGGCCTGCTGCCACCGCATCGGGTCGCGGCGGGCGTAGCTTTCGTGGCCGGCGGTGGGATAGGTGACGAGCTGCTTCGGGCCTTGCAGCGCGGCCAGGATGGCCTCGGTTTCGGCACGGGTTACGCGCGGGTCCTGCTCACCCCATTGCAACAGGGTAGGGGTGCGCACGGTGCGGGCATACGCCACGGCATCGTGTGAGAAGCCCCAGAAGCCGTTTTGCAGGCTGCCGGTGAAGACGATGAGGTGGGAAAGCGGCTCTTCCGGGATGTGCAAAGAGCGTAGCCGGCCTTTCGACGCATCCAGAATGGTGGCAAACGGGCACTCCAGAATAGCGCCGGCAGGCTGCATCTGCGGGTACTGACTTAACCCGCGCAGCACCGACACGGCGCCCATGCTCATGCCATATAAGTAAATACCCCCCTGCTGGCGCTGGCGTTGCAGCCAGTCGTAGGCCGCTTTCACGTCCTGGCCTTCCTCGTAGCCGACGGAGGTGAAATTGCCATCCGAGGCGCCGGAGCCGCGGAAGTCCAGCTGCAGGGTACTGTAGCCCAGCCGGCGGAAGTAAGCGGCTTCGGTATGCAATGCGCTGCGCTCATTATGGTAACCGTGAAACAGGGCCACCGTGCCGCGCGGCCGGGCCACGGGCACGTACCAGGCCGCCAGGTGGGTGCCATCGGCCGCGGTCAGGCGCACGTTCTGATAGGCGGTGTCGGGGGCGGGGC
>CAXUEM010000078.1:0-9904 GCA_964249885.1 uncultured Hymenobacter sp.
CTCCTACCTGGTGCGGCCCGACGGCAACTATTTCATCAACCCCGAAAAGGGCCGCGACCCGCTGACTGACCTGCTTCGCTATGGCAAAACCGGCCTTTTCGCGCAGCTGGGCGGCCGGCTCTGGCACGACAAGCTGCGGCTGACGGCCACGCTGCGGGCCGACAAAAACGACTACTTCGACCTGAAGCTGAACCCGCGCCTGACGGGCGTGTACGCTACCAGCCAGCAGGGCAGCGTCCGGCTCAGCTACCAGAGCGGCTACCGCTTCCCGAGCCTGTTCGAGGGCTTTTCCAACGTGAACAGCGGGCAGGTCAAGCGCATCGGCGGGCTGCGGGTGATGTCGGACGGCGTGTTCGAGAACAGCTATTTGCGCAGCAGCATCGACGCCTTTACGGCCGCCGTGACGGCCGCCGTGAACGCCGACAATACGCCCGGCCGCCCGGCCGCCGAGAAAACCCGCCGGGCCGTGGCCGCCCAGCAGGGGGTGCTGACGAAAAACCCCTACACCTACCTGCGCCCCGAGCACATCCGCTCCTGGGAGCTGGGCTACAAGGCGGCCCTGCTGCCCGGCGGCCGGCTGCTGGCCGATGCGGACGTTTACTTCAACTCCTACCGCGACTTCATTGCCCAGGTCGAGGCGTACGTGCCCCAGACGGCCGACGGCGTGCCCCTCGCCGCCGACGCCGACCGCAACGCTGTGGCCACGGCCCTGAGTACCCGCGCCGGCCAGGCCCGCTACCGCCTCTGGACCAATTCCCGCAGCCGGGTGCGCACCTACGGCGGCACGCTGGGCCTGCGCTACGAGCTGCCGGCCGGCTACGAGCTGGGAGCTAACACCACCTACACCCGCCTCGACCGCACCGAGTCGGGCGACGGGCTGGAAGACGGCTTCAACACCCCGCGCTGGGCCTGCAACCTGGGCCTGGGCAACGAAAACGCCTTCCGGCGCTTCGGCTTCGGGCTTAACTACCGCTGGCAGCAGGGCTATTTTTCCCAAACCTTTCTGGTCAGCGGCCCCGTGCCGGCCTACCACACGCTGGACGCGCAGCTTAGCTACCGCCTGCCCACGCCGGCCGTGCGCCTCAAGCTCGGGGCCAGCAACGTGCTTAACCGCTACTACGTGTCCTACCTCGGCGGGCCCAGCGTGGGCGGGCTCTATTACCTGAGCGCCACGTACGAGCTGCCGGGGCAGTAGCTAGGCGCTGCATGAATTATTGATTTATAATTAGTTACGCCCTACTACTTGACCTTCCGCCATCTAACGTTTGACCGCAACGAGCTGGCCGGCGCTTTCGGCGACCTGGGCACGGATTTGCCCCTGCTCATCGGCGTGCTGGCCGCGTCTGATTTGGACAGCGCCGGCGTGCTCACGGTATTCGGGCTGATGCAGGTTTTCTCGGGGCTGTGGTACGGCCTGCCCATGCCAGTGCAGCCGCTCAAGGCCTTTGCCGCGCTGGTCATTGCCCAGCAGGTGCCGGCCCGCGTCATCTTCGGCGGCGGGCTGGCCATCGGGCTAATAATGCTGATTTTGTCGCTCACGGGCGCGGTGTCGGCGCTGGCGCGGCTGGTGCCAAAAGCCGTGGTCCGGGGCATTCAGCTGGGGCTGGCCCTGCAGCTCAGCACCCTGGCCCTGACCAAGTACGTAGCGGCCGACGGGCTGCCCGGCTACGCCCTGGCCGCCGCCGCCTTTGCCCTGACGCTGGTGCTGCTCGGCAACCGCCGCTGGCCGGCGGCCCTGCTGGTGGTGGGGCTGGGCGTCGTGTATGCTCTGGCGTTCAAACTGAATCTGGCCGCGGCCCAGGCCGGGTTTGGGTTGCGGCTGCCCGGTTTCCGGGTGCCAGCAGGGGGTGACATCCTCACCGGCGCGCTGCTGCTGGCCCTGCCCCAGATTCCGCTCTCGCTCGGCAACTCCATTCTGGCCACCAGTCAGCTGGCGCAGGACTACTTCCCGCAGCGCCAGCTTTCGGTAAGCAAAATCAGCTTCACCTACGCCCTGATGAACCTGGTGAGCCCGTTGGTGGGCGGCTTTCCGGTCTGCCACGGCTCGGGCGGCATGGCGGGGCATTACGCCTTCGGGGCGCGCACGGGCGGCTCGGTTATTTTGTACGGCGGGCTGTTTCTGGTGCTGGGCCTGTTTTTCAGCCGGGGCTTTGCGCAGGTGGTGCAGCTGTTTCCGCTGCCCATCCTCGGGGTGCTGCTGCTGTTTGAGGCCGTCACGTTGGCCGGCCTGCTGCGCGACGTGGCCGCCGAGCGGGCCGACCTGCTGCTGGCCGTACTGGTGGGCCTACTCTGCGCCGGGCTGCCGTACGGCTACCTGGTGGGCCTGCTGGTGGGCACCGCCGCCTATTATGCCCGGCAGCGTGGCTGGATTGGCTTAGGGGTTAAGAATTAAAGGAGCGTCATGCTTCACTTCATTCAGCATGACGTTCTTTTTAACTCCCCGCCGGGACTCCGCAACTCCGCCCCTGCTATTTTTGTTAGCCATTATCCGCTATTACTCCGCTCCTATCCCGCGCCGCCTTTGTACGCTGTTATTGACTTAGAAACCACCGGCGGGCAACCCACCCAGGACCGGATTACCGAAATTGCCATCTTCATCCACGACGGCGAAAAGGTAGTCGACCACTACGCCACGCTGCTCAATCCGGGGCGGCAGATTCCGCCCTTCATCACCCAGCTCACGGGCATCACCAACGACATGGTGAGCGAGGCGCCCAAGTTTCACGAGGTGGCCCGCAAGGTGGTGGAGATGACCGAGGGCTGCGTATTCGTGGCTCATAACGTGCGCTTTGACTATTCCTTTCTCAAGAAGGAGTTTGCCGACCTGGGCTACAACTACTCGCGCAAAACCCTGTGCACCGTGCGCCTGAGCCGCTCGCTCATGCCGGGCCAGCCGAGCTACAGCCTGGGCAAGCTCTGCGCCAACATCGGCATTCCGCTCGAGGGCCGGCACCGCGCCGCCGGCGATGCCCGCGCCACCGCCGAGCTGTTCGGCCGCCTGCTCGACATCACCCGGCAGGACGAGCAGCTGGCCGACGCGGCCGCCGCTAACCCGGCTGGCACCCTGGCCGCCGTCGATGCCAACGCCCCGGCCGGCCGCCGACCCCCTGCTGGCGCCGGCAAGACGCCCTCGCCCCGGCGGGTGGCGGCCGTGCAGGAGGCCATCCGCACGGCGCTGCTGCCCCCGCTCATCTCGCCGGAGAAAGTGGCCTCGCTGCCCCAGGCCACGGGCGTGTATTACTTCCACAACGAAGCCGGCGAGGTCATCTACATCGGCAAGAGCATCAACATCTACAAGCGCATTCAGCAGCACTTCGCCGTCGATGTGAAGCAGCGCAAAAGCCTGGAATTCAAGAACTCCATTGCCGACATCACTTGGGAGCTGACCGGCTCGGAGCTGGTGGCGCTGCTCTACGAGTCGGACCTGATTAAGCGCTACAAGCCGGCCTACAACCGGGCCCAGCGGCGCTCGGTGTTTCCGGCCGGCATCTATTTGCGCACCGATGAGAAAGGCTACAAGGTGCTGGCCTACGGCCGGGCCGACGCCCGCAACGCCGAAATCCCCATCATCGCGCTGGCTAATCAGTACAAGGCGCAGGGGTTTTTATACCACAAAGTAGCCAAGTACAACCTCTGCCAAAAGCTCTGCGGGCTCTACAAAACCCAGGGCGCCTGCTTCGACTATCAGGTGCACCGCTGCCAGGGCGCCTGCGTGGGCGAGGAGGCGCCGGAAACTTACAACCAGCGCGTGCATGAGGCCATTGAGAGCATCACCTACGAGCACCAGAGCTTTGTCGTCATCGGCGAGGGGCGCAACGAGCAGGAGAAGTCTATTGTGCTGGTGGAGCACGGCCGCTACCTGGGCTTCGGCTTTGTCGATGAAACGTTTACGGCGCGGCGGCTGGCTGATTTCCGGGACGCCATCCAGCCTTATACCGACAACAAGGACATTCAGCAGATTATCCGCCAGCACCTGCGCACCAAGCACCGGGGCGAAAAGGTGAAGGTGTTCAAGTAGGATTTGGCAGTGAGACGTAGGGTGCGAAGCGAAGCTCCGCACCCTACGCAAGCTCAACCATAGCAACCCTTTGGTTGGCGTTAAAGTAAGCATGAACGCCTCGCGGCAGTATCCTTCCTTTACACCTTACGCCACCCTATATGTTAGCAATGGAATACCGGGGTCCCCGGCGGGTCCGGGCCGTGCAAAAGCCCATGCCCGAAATTCAGCACCCCGAAGACGCCGTCGTGCGCGTAGTACGCACCTGCATCTGCGGCTCCGATTTGCACCTCTACAAAGGCAACGTGCCCGACACCCGGGTGGGCTCCACCTTCGGCCACGAGTTTGTGGGCGTGATTGAGGAAATCGGCTCCGAAGTAACCAACGTGAAGGTGGGCGACCTGGTGCTCGTGCCCTTCAACGTGGCCTGCGGGCGCTGCTACTTCTGCAAGCAGGGCCTGTACGGCTGCTGCCACGAGTCGAATACCATGGCCTCGGCCGTGGGCAGCATCTTCGGCTACTCGCACACGGCCGGCGGCTTCGACGGTGGGCAGGCCGAGTACGTGCGCGTGCCCTACGCCAACTTCGGCCCCACGGTGATTCCGCCCGGCATGGACCCCGACGACGCCGTGCTGCTGACCGACGTGGTGCCGACGGCCTATCAGGGCGTCGAGATGGCCGGCATTCAGAAGGGCGACACGGTGGTGATTTTCGGCGCCGGCCCGATTGGCATCATGGCCGCGCGCTGCGCCTGGCTGTTCGGGGCGGGCCGCGTCATCGTGCTCGACTGCGTGGAGTACCGCCTGGAGTTCGTGCGCAACTACGGACCCTGCGAGGCCTACAACTTCGAGGAAATGGACGACCCAGTGGTGTTCATCAAGAAAACCACCGACTGGCTTGGGGCCGACTGCGTGATTGACGCCGTAGGCGCCGAAGCCTCGGGCAACCTCATGCAAACCATCACCGGCAAGCGCACCCTGCTGCAGGCCGGCTCGGCCACGGCCCTGCACTGGGCCATCAACTCGGTGAAAAAGGGCGGCATCGTGTCCATCGTGGGCGTGTACGGCCCCACCGATAACCTCGTGCCCATCGGCAACGTCGTGAACAAGGGCCTGACCCTGCGCGCCGGCCAAACCAACGTCAAGCGCCTGCTGCCCCGCCTTATCAACCACGTGCAAAACGGCGTAATTAACCCCAAAGCCCTGATTACGCATCGCCTGCCGCTGGAAGAAGTCGCCGACGGCTACCGCCTCTTCTACGGCAAGCATGACGAGTGCATCAAACCCGTGCTCATTCCGTCCACGGCGGGCATGTAAGTTTTTTCAGACATGAGACATTAGACATGAGACGTTAGAAATGTTCTGGCGGCAGCCTTGTCGGGCTTTCTCATGTCTAACGTCTCTTGTCTCATGTCTTAATTCTTATCCATCTTAACATGAGCCAGCCAACCGCAGAAGACTTTGCCCACATCAAGGGCTGGGGCATCGACGCCGACCCCCGCAACAACCCCGTCTACCCCATGAACGAGCGCGCCGAGGGCGTCACGCCCGAGCGCGAGTACGCCCGCCCGCCGCTGCAGCACACCGACGTGGAACTGCTAATGACCACCGAGCGACCCAGCCCCTCGGCTGTGTACGGCACCACCGTACCCCCTGCTGGCCTGAGCGGTATGATTCGGCGCGCCGCCTTCCGCTACAGCGAAAACCGCTACCGCCACTGGCTGCCCCTGCTGCTGGCCGACCGGGTGCAGGTGGTGGAGGGCGTACTCTCAGACCTAGCCAAAGGTCACCTGCCCAACATCTGGAAGGAAAAAGGCTACAACGCTGAGTGGAAGCACAACCCTCAGCTACTCGTCACCAAGCTCGGCGCGGTGGCCGTAGGTATTGCGGGCATCGTGACGCTGATTGCCCTGAGCGGCAAGAAGAATTCCCAACGAGCTAAATTTTAGATAGTTTTTTAATATATAAATATTTCATTATTACGATGTACGTAGCAATAAATAAAACCCTGCTGGCATTCGCCAGCAGGGTTTTATTATGTTATAAAATAAGGCCGCTCTTGCACTGTGCCGTCCTCTTGGCTGGCTATTTCTGCATTAAGAATTCAAGTCATTATCGCCAAATGCCGTTATCTTTGATAATTGTTTTTACTTTATAAATTTTTGATGCCACAGTCACAAAAAGAAATTAGTACCAAAAACTTTGAATATAATTTGGAGGCGTTGCGGGCTTTTGCGGCTCTTGCTGTGCTTACTGGTCATGCTTTCGGTCATAAATTTAGTTTGGATCCCTCCTATAGTCCTGCAGCATGGTGGGTAAAGTTTTTACCCGGACATGATTGCGTGTTGGTTTTTTTTATTCTCTCCGGCTATGTTATTGGGTTAACTAATAAAACTAACCTAACACGCAACACTATTTGGCCTTATCTACGCAAACGATGGCTTCGGCTTTATCCTATCTATATTGCCTGCCTGCTCTTAACTGTTGTAGTTATAGGTATAAAATCACCTGAGCGGGTTGTGCAACTCAGCTCTACTATAGCCGGGCACCTATTATTTCTGCAAACAGCATTTGTTCCTCTAACGTATGAAAATAACCCGTTGTGGTCACTTCACAATGAAGTAGTTTATTATATATTATTTATACCTATATCCTTATTTAATATAAGGCCCTTATTGGTTTGCCTGGTATCAGCCTTAGTAGGCATCATTTGCGCAACTCTGGTGCCGGCACCATTACTCAGTTCCTACGGATTTGGAATGGTTTTCTGGAGTAGTGGCTTGTGGCTGGCTCAATCTAGTCGGTTTGCAACGCAATACTCGTCCCCTTGGCTTCTGTGGGGCTTGCTGAGTGTATTTTTATCGTATAGCACCCTCAACCCTATCATTACCGCTTTCGTGAAGTTAGAAAATATGCCGCAGTTCTATAAAGCTACCTCAGCTACTATCGGCCCTACCATTTTTTTTCACGACCTTGTTCAACTCCCTTTCTTATTTTATTTATTCTGTTGCTTTTCTAATCGCACCATCAAGCACGGCTTCTGGGGCTTACTAGTTTCCGTAGGTACCTGTTATTTATATTTTGTTTATACACTCTTCAAATACGGTGTTAACAGCCCAAACAGTCTTGACATGGTATTCCCTGTTGGGATTCTTACCTTAGGCACTGCGCTGGTAATCATTTCACGCTTGCGTTCCCAACCATCAGTAGCCCAGTCGCTTCCGGCTACCTTTATTAAGTTAGGAAGTATCTCCTACGGTATTTATGTTGTTCACTTCCCCGTGAGCCTGCTTCTGTCACATATACCGGTTTTCAGTGGCTCGGTACTTACTTTCTGCGTTCGATTGGCAGTAGATGTGGCTTTGGTTCTTGGCATAGCCTACTTTCTAGAAAAGAAACTTCAGCCCTGGGTTAAAGCCCGCTTGGCACCGCCAATGCCACACGTAGTTGGTACCGCGCCACTCAAGCCGGCTTAACAGTTTTTATCCTCCTCAACCAACTGCTTTTGCCCTCGTGGACGCAAAGAAGCTACAAGTGACTACGTAGCCGGCCTAACCCCGGCACTTGCCGCCGAGTTAAGCCGACGAAAGGTTAGGAGCAGCTGTTAAGGCCGCCCGTTTTCTTCTACCGCCGGCCGGCCACAATCTGCTCTACCACGGCCGGGTCCAGCAGGGTGGTGGTGTCGCCCAGGTTGCTGGTTTCGCCCTCGGCTACTTTGCGCAGGATGCGGCGCATGATTTTGCCGGAGCGCGTTTTGGGCAGGCCCGCAACTAGCTGAATCTTGTCGGGCTTGGCGATTTTGCCGATTTCAGCTACCACCGTCTCAATGATGCTGGCCTCGATAATCTGGCGGTCGGCGTCGCGCTCGGGCAGCTCCTCACCCAGGATGACGTAGGCGTAGATGCCCTGGCCTTTCACGTCGTGCGGGTAGCCCACCACGGCCGACTCGATGACGTGAATGTTCTGGTTGATGGCGTTTTCAATCTCGGCGGTGCCGAAGCGGTGGCCGCTCACGTTTATCACGTCATCGACGCGGCCGATGATGCGGTAGAGGCCATTTTCATCGCGGCGGGCGCCGTCGCCGGTGAAGTAGTAGCCCGGGTACGGCCCAAAGTAGGTTTGGCGGGCGCGCTCGTGGTCGTTCCAGGTGGTGCGTATCATGCCCGGCCAGGGCGCCCGGACGGCCAGGTAGCCTTCCTGGTCGTTGCCCTCGATTTCCTGGCCTTCCTGACTGAGCAGCACGGGCTGCACGCCGGGCAGCGGCAGGCCGGCGTGGGCGGGCTTGGAGGGCGTGATGCCGGCCAGGGCCGAAATCATGATGCCGCCGGTTTCGGTTTGCCACCAGGTGTCTACTATCGGGCAGCGGCTTTTGCCCACGTGCTGGTCGTACCAGTGCCAGGCCTCTTCGTTGATGGGCTCGCCCACCGAGCCCAGCACCCGCAGGCTGCTCAATGAGTAACTCAGCACATTGTCCAGCGGCGTGGCCATGAGGGAGCGGATGGCGGTGGGCGCGGTGTAGAAAATGGTGACGTGGTGCTTGTCAATCACCTCCCAGAAGCGGCCGGCGCTGGGGTAAGTCGGCACGCCCTCGAACATGAGGGAAGTCGAGCCGGCCAGCAGGGGGCCGTAGAGCAAATAGGTGTGGCCCGTCACCCAGCCGATGTCGGCCGTGCACCAGTACACGTCGTTTTCCTCGACCTGAAACACATTGCGGAAGGTGTAGTCGGCCCAGACCATGTAGCCGGCCGTGCTGTGCACTACGCCCTTGGGCTTGCCGGTGCTGCCCGAGGTGTAGAGAATGAACAGCGGGTCTTCAGCCTTCATTTCCTCGGCGGGGCAGGTTTTGGGCACGTCCACCACTTCCTCATGAAACCAGACATCGCGGCCGGCTTGCATGTGCACGGGCCAGCCCAGGTGCTCGGTCACGATGACACGGCGCACCGAGGGGCAGTGCAGCAGGGCCTCATCGACCACGCTCTTGACCGGAATCTGCTTGTTGCCGCGGTTCAGGCCGTCGGCCGTGAGTACGAAGGCGGCCTCGGCGTCATTCACCCTATCGGCAATGGCCGTGGCCGAGAAGCCGGCAAACACTACCGAGTGCACCGCGCCGATGCGGGCGCAGGCCAGCACCGAAATGGCCAGCTGCGGAATCATGGGCATGTAAATCAGCACCCGGTCGCCTTTCTCCACGCCGTTATTCAGCAGCACGTTGGCCGTCTGGCAGACCTGCTGGTGCAGCTCGCGGTAAGTCAGGCGCAGGTGGCGGGTTTTGGGGTCGTTGGGCTCGAAGATGAGCGCCAGCTTGTTGCCGCGGGTGGCCAGGTGCCGGTCGAGGCAGTTTTCGGTGATGTTGAGCGTGGCCCCGTCAAACCATTTGTTGTGGCCATGCACCAAGTCCGACTGCACGACGGAGTTCCACTTCCGGCGCCAGGTGAAGGGCTCGGCGCAGGCGGCCCAGAACCCGGCCGGGTCTTCGACGGACTGCTGATAAGCGGCGTGGTAGTCTTCAAGGGTGCGGATGCGGGTCATCTTCAGTTAAGAGTTATGAGTTAAGAGTTATGAGTTTTCGCGGGAAGAGCGGACAATGGAGCTGAGCATTCGGCGTAGCTCTTCGGCGCCGGCGAGGAGCGAATCAGCCAGCCGCGGTTCGAGACAGTCAGTAGCGCGTAGCAAGCGCAGCCAGTAGTGGGTTTCGCGCGCTTCCTTGTAGGCGATGCTGCACTTGGCGATAAAATCTTTGCGGGAAAAGCCACCGGTTGCCTCTTCTAGGTTTGCTCCGATGGATGTGCCGCTCCGTAATAGTTGGTCGGCAAGTGGCCGAGGCTGGCCATGCGCTACCAAGTGCTTGTACAAGCGAATAATACGCTGCGCAAACAAAAAGCTTTTGTACAAAACAGTGCGTTCTTCC
>CAXUEM010000078.1:9914-10423 GCA_964249885.1 uncultured Hymenobacter sp.
CCTCCATAACTCTTAACTCTTAACTCTTAACTCTTAACTCCACCTCCCCCAGCAGGCCGCGCACTTTTTCCATGAGCTGCCGGGTGCTGAAGGGCTTGGGAGTATAGAGGTCGGCGCCGGCGGCGTAGCCCTGCTGGATGTCGGCCTCCCTGGTTTTGGCGGAGAGAAAGATGACTTTGGTGTGGGCGCGGTCGGGGCGCTGGCGCAGAAGCCGGCACACCTGCAGGCCGTCCACGTCGGGCATCATAATGTCGAGCAGCACGAGGTCGTAGGGCGTTTGGGCAATGGCGGCCAGGGCCTCGGTACCGTTGCGGGCAATGCCAACCTGGTAGCCGTTTTTGCGCATCAGAAATTCGAGCGACATAACGATGTTGGGTTCGTCGTCGACAATGAGAATATGCGGGGTTTTCATAGAAAAAAGGTCAGAGCGTCAGAAGGCGGTCATGCTGAGCTTGTCGAAGCATCTTTACCGCTGGCTAATTAGACTTTCAATATTTAAATTATTTACC
>CAXUEM010000078.1:10433-10838 GCA_964249885.1 uncultured Hymenobacter sp.
CGGTAGAGATGCTTCGACAAGCTCAGCATGACCGCCTTTTGGCCTAAGCTCTACGCCAGAGCAAGGCAGCTCCAAGTAGAAGCGGGCGCCCTGACCGAGCGCGCTTTCCACCCAGATGCGGCCGCCGTGGCCCTCGACTATCTTCTTGCTGATGGCCAGGCCCAGGCCGGAACCCTCGGGCTTGCGCATGGTCTGGTGCCGGGCCTGGTAGAACTTGTCGAATATCAACTCGTGAAACTCCGGCGCGATGCCCTTGCCGTTGTCGGCTATGCTGATGAGCAGCTTGGGCGGCGCGGCCGCGGGCGCCGTGGCCGAAACCAGGATGTGGCCGCGGCCATCGGCGGGACAGGCTTTCACGGCGTTGGAGAGCAGGTTCACGAGCACCTGCATGAGCCGGTCCCGGTC
>CAXUEM010000078.1:10848-11150 GCA_964249885.1 uncultured Hymenobacter sp.
AGCAGGGGGGGCAGGCCGGCGGGCACTTGCATCTCCAGCTGAATGCGCCGCTCGCGGGCAAGCTGGGCCACGGCCTCCAGGGCCTCGGCCAGCAGGTGCCCGGCGGCCACCGGCTCGGGCTCCAGCGTGGCCTGGCCCGACTCGAACTTCTCCAAATCCAGCACCAGCGTGATGAGGCGGCTCAGGCGCTCGGCTTCCCGGCTGATGGTGGCCTGAAAGTGCTGGCGCTCGGCCTCGTCCATGTCGGGGTTGTCGGTCAGGATTTCCGACAGGGCCCGGATGCTGGTGAGCGGGGTACGCAG
>CAXUEM010000079.1:0-689 GCA_964249885.1 uncultured Hymenobacter sp.
GGGTAAATACCTACTTCCCCTCCACCGGCACGGCCAACGGCCGCCACTCATTATTCCCGGCGTTGTAGTCCGGCAGAATCTTGTCCGCATTCACCCGCACCCGCGTCAGCGGCGCCTTCGAGGCGTAGCGGAAGGTCCAGGAGTTGCCGCGCTGCCAGATTTCGACGGGTAAGTTCACGCGGCCGACTTTGCCGCCGGCTTCGGTTACTTCCACCGTGACGGGCATGGCCAGCCGGTCGCGGTTTTCGATGGTGATGAGCGCGCCCTGGGCCGGGTCCTGGTTGGCGTAGGAAACGGTGGTCACGGCTTGGTCGAGCTGGTAGTTGTTGTAGAACCAGCCCTGCCAGAACCAGTTGAGGTCTTCGCCGCTCACCTCGTTCATGGTGCGGAAAAAGTCGCGCGGCTGCGGGTGCTTGAAGGCCCAGCGGCGGATGTACTGCCGGAACGCGTAGTCGAAACGCTCCGGGCCCAGCACCTTTTCGCGCAGCAGGTAGAGGCCGTAGCCGGGCTTGCCGTAGGCGGCCATGCCCAGGTTGCGCGGCTGAATCACGTCGGGCGTGGTCATGAGCTGCCCCCCGGGTTCGAGTCCCGAGAACATCAGCGGCTTGAGGTTCGCGCGGGCGGCGTAGATCGCGGCGGTGTACCCGGCGGGGCCGGAGCCGACGATCACGACCTCGTGGACCATGTCC
>CAXUEM010000079.1:699-1191 GCA_964249885.1 uncultured Hymenobacter sp.
CGTCGGGCGTGGTCATGAGCACATCGGAGGCCGGGTTGCGCAGGTAGGCCAGCACCCGCAGCACCGAAATGCTGTCGGAGGCGTACTTCTTGTACTCGCCCTTGTTGAAGTCGCGGGTCGTATAGATATTGATAAAGGTGTTGAATCCTTCGTCCATCCAGGCGTATTTGCGCTCGTTCGAGCCCACTATCATCGGAAACCAGTTGTGGCCGAATTCGTGGTCCGTTACGCCCCAGAGGTCGCCGCGCTTGGCGTCGTCGCCGCAGAACACCAGGCCCGGATACTCCATGCCGCCCACCGGGCCGGCCACGTTGGTGGCCACCGGGTAGGTGTACTCGTACCACTGCTTGGAATTGAATTCGATGCTCTTCTTGACGTATTCCGTCGAGCGGCTCCAGGCCGAATCCTGCGCCACTTCGGGCGGGTACAGCGACATGGCCAGCGCCGGGCGGCCGCTCGGCAGGTTCATTTTGGCGGCATCCCACACAAAGG
>CAXUEM010000079.1:1201-1758 GCA_964249885.1 uncultured Hymenobacter sp.
AGGCAGAAGCGCCCCAGGCCACGTCGCGGGCCTGCTGGCAGCGGAAATGCCAGGTCAGGCGCCCGTTCTTGCCCTTGGGGCGGGAGTTGGCCTGCGTTACCTCGGCCGGGGTGCGCACCAGCACCGTCTGGTCTGATTTGCGGGCCTGCGCCAGGCGCTGCAGCTGCGCGGCGGTGAGCACCTCCGCCGGGTTCACCAGCTCGCCCGAGCCGCCCACCAGGTAGTTGGCCGGCACATTAATGGTGTAGTCGAAGTCGCCGTATTCTAAGTAGAACTCGCCCGAGCCCAGGTATGGCAGGGTGTTCCAGCCCTCGATGTCGTCGTACACGGCCATGCGCGGATACCACTGCGCCACCTCGTAAATCTGGCCGTTGGGCGTCGGCTTGCGCCCCAGCCGGTCGGAGCCGTACTGCGGAATGAAAAACGAGTAGCTGATTTTAATGCCCAGTTTATCGCCGCCGGGCTTCAGCGGCTCGGGCAGCATAATCTGCATCCGCGTGTCGCTGACGCGGTACTGCGCCTTCTGGGTTTTGCCGTGCAGCGTAATAGTGACCGAC
>CAXUEM010000079.1:1768-11111 GCA_964249885.1 uncultured Hymenobacter sp.
GCCGCCCGCCACGCCCGAGGCCCCAAACCGCGTCGCGCCGTTGCGGGCGCCCTGCACGGGCGTATTCAGCGCCCCGCGTGAATTGCGCTTAAACAGGTTCTGGTCGAGCTGCAGCCACACGAAGGGCAGTCGGTCGGGCGAGTTGTTGGTGTAGGTGATGGCCACATCGGCCCGCACGGTTTCGGTTTTCTCATCCAGCGTGGCCGCGATTTTGTAGCTCGCCGCGTTCTGCCAGTAAGAGGGTGCGGGCGCCCCGCCGGCGGTGCGCGTGGTGGGGCCGCGCTCAGTCAGAAAAGTGGGCGCAAACAGGGCTTTCGGGTCGTAGGCCGGCGCGGCAGCCGGCGCGGTCTGGGCCAGCAGGCCAGCCGGGGGTAGGGCCAGCGCCGCCGCCAGCAGGGTGGCAAGGAGAAACGGTTTTTTCATGGTAGCGCGAAGCTAGGCACTGCGCGCGGGAGACGGACGATATTTAGTTAGCTGGAGCCGGGTTTATACTATTTAAAGCGGGGTTAGCACTGAAGCAGGGTCGGCGCTGAAAGAACGGTTTATAAGGAACAGCACGGCGCGCAAGAAGCACGTCATGCCTGACGTGCTTTTAAGCTTTACTGCACCATAATCCGCTGCTTAAGGCCGGCGATGCGCAGGTCAAACTCGCCGGCTTCCAGCACTTGCTCGCCGGTGGGGCCGGAGTAGGCCAAATCGGCAACGGGCAGGGTGAAGCGCACGGTTTTGGTTTCGCCGGGCCTGAGCGTGATTTTGTCGAAGCGGCGCAGGCGGCGCACGTCGGGCGCAATCTGGCTGGCGACGAGGTCGGACGAGTACAGCTCCACCACTTCCTGGCCGGCGCGGGCGCCGGTGTTCGTCACTTGCACCGTCACCGTTACCTGCCCGGTTTTGGCGATGCTGGCCTGGTCCACGGCCAGGTTGGCGTACTTGAACGTGGTGTAGCTCAGGCCCGTACCGAACTCGTACTGCGGGTTGTAGTCGGCCTCGTAGTTGTACACGCCCTCGGCTTTTTTCTGCTCCTCCGAATATTTGTGGATGTAGGAGCCCAGCGCGTTGGGGTAGCGCGGGTAGGTGTAGGGCAGCTTGCCGGAGGGGTTCACGTCGCCAAACAGCACGTCGGCCAGCGCGTCGCCGCCGAAGTTGCCGGGCAGGTAGGCCTGCACTACGGCCTTCATGCCCGGCTCAAACCGGCTGATAACGCGCGGACGGCCCTCGTTGAGTACCAGCACCACCGGCTTGCCGGTGGCGGCAAGGCGCTGGGCCAGCTGGGTTTGGAGGTCGGAAAAGTACAGGTCGTTGAGGTCGCCGGGCTTTTCGGTGTAGTTGTTTTCGCCCAAGCATAGCACCACCACGTCGGCGCGCTGGGCGGCGGCCACGGCCTCGTCGAGGCGGTCGGGCACCTCGGCGTAGTACTTGGCGCCGGGGGCCGGGTCGTAGCTCACGCCGGGCACGTAGCTGACGTTGGCGGCCCCGATTTCCTTCTGCACCGCCTCCAGAATGGTGTTGTACCGGCCGGCGAACTCCTCGGTTTTTTCGCCCTGCCAGGAGTAGGTCCAGCCGCCGTTGAGGGTGCGCATGGAGTTGGCGTTGGGGCCGGTTATCAGCACTTTAGCTGATTTTTTCAGCGGCAGCACCGCGTCCTGGTTTTTGAGCAGCGTGATGGCCTCGGCGGCGGCTTGGTAGGCGGCCTGCTCGTGGGCGGCGCTGCCGAAAAGCGGGTAGTCTTTCGGGTTAGTGGTGGGCGTCTCGAACAGGCCCAGCTCCATTTTCATCCGCAGGACGCGGCGGGCGGCGTCGTCCACGCGGCTTTGGGGCACCTTGCCTTCGCGCACCAGCTCGGTCAGACCGTTGCAGAACTCCTCGTACTGGTAAGGCGGCATGGTCATGTCGATGCCCGCGTTGATGGCCAGCATGATGGCCTCCTTAGGCGAGGCGGCGAGGTGGTCGCGGGTGTAGAGGTTGCCCACGTCCTGCCAGTCGGTGATGACCACGCCCCGGAAACCCAGCTTTTCCTTCAGCAGCGTGGTGAGCAGCTCGCGGCTGGCGTGCACGGGCACCCCGTTCACGAGGCCCGAGTTCAGCATAATACTGTGCGCGCCCGCGTCGATGGCCGCCCGGAAGGCCGGTAGGTGGTACTCGTACAGCGCCTCGGGCGAGATGTAGGCGTTGGTGCGGTCCTTGCCCGCCTGCGTCACCTGGTAGCCCAGAAAGTGCTTGATGCAGGACGCCACGTGCGCCGGGTGGCCCACGTCGTTGCGGGCGCCTTCGTAGCCCTTGATGATTTCGACGCCCAGCTCGGCGCTCAGGTAGGGGTCCTCGCCCAGGGTTTCCCACTGCCGGGGTGAGCGGGGGTCGGGCCCGAGGTCGAGCACCGGCGAAAACACCCAGGGCATGGCGCTGGCGCGGGTTTCGTAAGCCGTGATTTCGGCTGCCCGCCGCACCAGCGCCCGGTTGCGGGTGGCGGCCTGCCCTATTTCCTGCGGAAAGAAGGTGGCCCCGGCCGTAAACGTCTCGCCGTGAATGGCATCGATGGCATACACCATCGGGATTTTCAGCCGCGTCTCGTTCACCGACACGTCCTGCAGCTGCTTGATGATGCCGTACCAGGTGGCTGGCGTCGAGGCCCGATTATTAGTCGAGTTCTGAAACGAGCCGACCTTATACTTCACCACCACGTCGCGCAGCTTGTTCAAGTCCACGCTGAACGGGGCATCGGCCGCGAAGCGGTTAGCACCCTTGCCCACCACGTCCAGCGCCACCTGCGTCATCTGACCCACTTTTTCTTCGAGCGTCATCTGGGCCAGCAGGGCCTCCACGCGACGGTCCACCTCGGCGGTTGGCAGGGGCTGGTAGCTGGGCGTTTTGGCGGTTTTGCCCGTCTTGCTTTTGGTCTTGATTTTCGACGTCTGGGCGCGCAAGCCAGCAGGGGGTAGCGCCACGGCGGCAGCCAGCAGAGCGGCAAGGAGCAGCGGTTTTTTCATGGTAGCACGAAGCTATGCACTGCGCGCCTAGGAGGTAAAGGCAGCACTCCCTGCTGGCGCGAGTTAGGCGGGTAATGATGGTTTCAAAGCCGGGCATCGGGTATTGCGCCGGAAAGAAGTACACTAATCTCGCGGCTTTGACCGGCCGCATTCCCTCGACGACCCCCTCAGACTACTTGGCCTTGCTTAACTTGCTGGCTCTTCAGCCTGAATAATGAACCATTCTGCATGAGTGCCGCCCGATTTCTATTTCAGAAAATGGCACAAGCTTTCTCCGCCCACAGCTTGTACTTCACGAAGTCACTAGACTATAAAACCAGTTCCGCCCCGTTGCCTGTCAACCTCGATTACGTGCGCTATGCCACGCTTGGCCTGTGCTACGAGGAAATAGAGGCTAAGAAGGTGGCCGGCAACGTGGCCGAGTTGGGAGTGTACCGCGGTGATTTTGCGAAGCGTCTCAACCAACTTTTCCCTGACCGCAAGCTTTATTTGTTCGATACATTCGCCGGCTTTGATGGGCAGGACGTAGCCCAGGAAAAATCCAAAGGCTTCTCGACCGGCGAACAGAATTTCTCTGACACCAGCGCCGAGATGGTGCTGCGCAAAATGCCTTTCCCACAGCAGTGCATTGTCAAGAAAGGGTTTTTTCCCAACACAGCTTACGATGTAGAGGATATTTTCTGCTTTGTCAGCCTTGATGCCGACTTGTACGAGCCAATTCTAGCCGGCTTGAAATTTTTTTACCCACGCTTGACTTCAGGCGGATATATCTTTGTCCACGACTTCAACAATGACGAGTACAAGGGTGCCCGCCAAGCAGTCCTAGAGTTTTGTCAGGCCCAGCAAATCAGCTTTACTCCACTTGCCGACAGTGGCGGTACTGCCGTGATTGCCAAATAACGCGATTGTCAAGTAAAAAGGATGACTATGCAACTGTCAAGCTAAAAGAATCAAGCTGTATACTACTTGCCAGTAAGCCTGCTAGCGCAACGCAACTCGTGCTAATAGAGGGCATGGCAGTTCACCCTGTGGAGAAATAGATTTATTTTTCGGAAAGATTTTTTGAAACCAGAAAAAGTATAGTTAAGCCAATAATACCCGAGGTAACACTTTGCGATAAATTACCCTATTGTAATATAAATTAGAACTGCCTTTTACTACATATAATATCGATTCAAAACAAACCATCCTTATTATAAGTACGACAAGGGCTTTATCATTTGAACAACTTACTTTCCCAAGTATTTTAAGCAGGTATATATTCAAAATAACCCGAAAACCCCGCGCCGGCTATTATAGCCAACGCGGGGGTTCTTCTTTAATTAGCCTGCTAGCAAGCTACTACATATTCTTAATAATCTCCTGACCGAACTCGCTGCATTTCAGCAGGGTAGCGCCTTCCATCTGCCGCTCGAAGTCGTAGGTGACGCGCTTGCTGTTGATGCTGGCTTCCAGACCTTTGACGATGAGGGCGGCGGCTTCTTTCCAGCCCAGGTACTCCAGCATCAGCACGCCGCTCAGAATCACCGAGCCGGGGTTTACCTTGTCCTGGTTGGCGTACTTGGGGGCCGTGCCGTGGGTGGCCTCAAAAATGGCGTGGCCCGAGACGTAGTTGATGTTGGCGCCCGGCGCGATGCCGATACCGCCCACGATGGCCGCCAGCGCGTCGGAGATATAGTCGCCGTTCAGGTTTAGGGTGGCAATAACCGAGTAATCGGCCGGGCGCAGCAGGATTTGCTGCAGGAAGGCGTCGGCGATGCTATCCTTGATAATGAGCTTACCCTGTTCCTGGGCCTGCTTCTGCAGCGCGTCGGCCACGGCCACGCCCTGCTTGGCCACAATCTTGTCATACTGCGCCCAGGTGAAGACTTTGACGCCGAATTCTTTCTCGGCCAGTTCGTAGCCCCAGGTTTTGAACGCGCCCTCGGTGAACTTCATGATGTTGCCCTTGTGCACGATGGTCACCGATGGCAGCTTATGCTCCAGGGCATACTTAATGGCCGCGCGCACCAGCCGCTCGGTGCCTTCCTTGCTCACCGGCTTGATGCCGAACGAGGAGCTTTCGGGGAAGCGGATTTTCTTCACGCCCATTTCGTCCTGCAGGAATTCCAGCATTTTCTGGGCCTGCGGCGTGCCGTTCATGTACTCGATGCCGGCGTAGATATCCTCGGTGTTTTCGCGGAAAATCACCATGTCGGTCAGCTCCGGCTGCCGCACCGGCGAGGGCACCCCCGCGAAATAGCGCACCGGGCGCAGGCAGGCGTAGAGGTCCAGTTCCTGGCGCAGGGCCACGTTCAGCGAGCGAATGCCGCCGCCCACGGGAGTAGTCAGCGGGCCTTTAATGCCGACCAGGTATTCGCGGAACACATCAAGGGTTTCGTTGGGCAGCCAGTTGCCGGTCGCCTTGTAGGCTTTCTCGCCGGCCAGGGCTTCCTTCCACATCAACTGCTTTTTGCC
The DNA here is from genome assembly GCA_964249885.1 of uncultured Hymenobacter sp. GTDB lineage: Bacteria > Bacteroidota > Bacteroidia > Cytophagales > Hymenobacteraceae > Hymenobacter. Next base: position 7,210 of record CAXUEM010000079.1, read on the forward strand.
GCCGTAGGCCTTTTCCACGGCCGCGTCAAATACCGCTTTGGAGGCGCGCCAGATATCCGGCCCCGTGCCGTCGCCCTCGATGAAGGGAATAGTAGGTTTGTCGGGGACGTTGAGCTTACCGTTTTTGATGGTGATTTTCTGGTCTGCCATTGGAGTGTGAGGTTGTACGCGGGGTTATTTTTATTTTGATGTAAGCCAGCAGGGGGTATTAACACTTCAACAGAAGGTCATGCTGAGCGAAGGCGCAGCCGTAGTCGAAGCATCTCGCTCGCGGCAGTAATTCAATTATTATTTACCACTTAGTCAGTCAGCGGTAGAGATGCTTCGACTACGCTCCGCTGCGCTCAGCATGACGTGCTTTTTACCTTTCTTCTCTGCCTAATACCCAAAGATTTCCTTTAAGCTGACTTGTTGCACTGGTCCGTATTTAGCCAGCTCCTTGAAATTCAAACGGTCTTTCGAGCCGATGACCAGGATGACCTGGCTTTGGCCTTTGATGCGAGCCTGCTGGAACTTCTGCAAATCGCTGAAGCTCATGTTCTGGGTTTGGGCGTACACGTCGCGGCGCAGGTCGTAATTCAGGCCCAGGCGCTTGGCGCGCTCGTAGCTCAGCAGCTTGTTCACCTTCGTGATGCGCTCGGTGGCAATGCTGTTGCGGATGGCGTTTTTGGCGATGCCCAGGTTGGCTTCGGCGGCGGGCAGGTCGGTGAGCAGGGCTTCCATGCCGGCCATAGCCTCGGGCAGCTTGTCAGATTGGGTGCCGATGTAGCTCAGGTTGTAGGAGCTGCGGCCGAGCTTGTCGGCGTTGGCGTAGCGCGACGAAGCCGAGTAGGCCAGGGCCTTGCTCTCGCGCAAGTCCTGAAACACGATGCTGCCCATGCCGCCACCGAAATACTCGTTGTAGAGGCTCACCGTGGGCACGATGTTCTTGTCGTACACGTCGCCCTTGGTTAGGAACAGGATTTCGGCCTGCACCATGTTGTAGTCGGCCCAGAGCACCTTGCGGTCTTTCAGCGGCAGTTCGGCAAAGTCTTTGGCCGCCGGCACGGGTGTGAGCTTGGCGGGCGTGCGGTGAAGCTTTTGCAAAATGTCGGCTATTCCTGGCTTGGGCAACTCCATTTTGGCGCTGCTTTCTGCCTGCATTGTTTGCCCCTCAAACTTCACTTTCCGCGGCCCATAATACAGCACCCGGTGCTCATATGTCGGCAGCTTCTGAATCAGGGCCGTAAGCTGCTCGGGCTTCAAGGCCTTTAGCTCTTTTTCGCTCAGAATGTTGGTGAACGGATTTTTCGGGCCGTGTTTGGCGTAGTTCACCATGGCCTGATTTAGGATGATGCCCTTGTTGAGCTTGGCGTCCTGCCGGGCCTTTAGCATGCCGGCCACCATGTTTTTTAGGGCCTCGGCGTCGGGCTTGGGCGCGTTGAGCAACTGCTCAAACAGCTTCAGGGCCGGTTCCAGGTTGGCGTCGAGGCCGCTGAGCGAGACGAAAATCCGGTCCTGCCCGCTGCTGACGTTGAACGAACAGCCCAGCTTGAAAAACTCCTGCTGCAGCTGCGCGGCGGAATAATTTCCGGTGCCCAGGTATTCCAAATAATTGGCGGCCAGGCCCAGCCGGGGGTCGTTGTTGGTGCCCAGGTCAAGGATGTAGAACAGGTCGAACAGCCCGTTCTCATCGTTTTTGGTGTAGTACAGCGGCAGGCCGGGCTTGATAGTGGCCTGCTGGATGTCCTTCTCATAATCGACGAACACCGGCTGCAGGTCGGTGCTTGGCAATGCCGTCAACTCCTTGTAGTAGGCCGAGGCCGCGTCGCGGTTGGCCGGCACTGGCGTAATGGCGGGCTTCACCACCTTCACCTTGTTGGGGTCGGTGCCGGTGCGCTTGAACACCGTCACGTAGTTCGACCCGTAGTTGTCATTGGCAAACTTCACGATTTCGGCCTTCGTAATCGTCGCGAAATCAGCCTGCTGCTGCAAATAATCCTTCCAGCTCACGCGCTGGATAAACGAGTCGTACAGCGCGCTGGCGCGGGCCTCGTTGCTTTCGTAGCTCTTGGTAAGCGTGAGCTTGTAGTTGTTCACTATAGCCGGAATCAGCCAGTCAGGAAAATCCCCTTTTTTGACTTTTTCGATTTCGCCCAGGAGCAAAGCCTGCACTTCCTCCAGCTTCTGGCCCTGACGCGGCGCGCCGTAGATGACGTGCGCGGAATAGTCGTTGGCCGTGTTGGCGTAGGAGCCGGCCGACAGCACCTTCTGCTGCTGATTCAGGTCGAGGTCAATCAGGCCGGCTTGGCCGTTGCTCAGAATCTGGCTCAGCATGGACAGGCGCAGGCCGTCGCGGGTGGCCTGGCCGGGCAGGCGGAAGCCCAGGCGCACGTTTTCGGCCTGTGGGCCCAGCACCTCGCGCACGATGGGCGCCGTGATGGGCTGCTCCACGGGGGCATTAAATGCGGGCACCGGCTTGGCAGGCAGGCTGGCAAACTCCCGGTCAATCAGCCGGATGGTCTGGTCATAGTCCAAGTCGCCGCTCAGGCACAGCGCCACGTTGCCGGGCACGTAGTACTGCCCAAAATACTTCTTAATCTCCGTGATGGACGGATTCTGCAGATGCTCGATTGTGCCAATAGTCGACTGCGTGCCGTAGGGGTGCGTGGGGTACAGGGCCGCATTCAGCGCCTCCGAGGCCTTGCGCGCGTCTGAGTCCAGCCCGATGTTCTTTTCCTCGTACACGGCTTCCAACTCGGTATGGAACAGGCGCGGCGTCATCTCGCGCAGGCGCTCGGCCTGAATGCGAGCCCACTTTTCCAGCTGGTTGGCCGGAATGTCCTCCTGGTACACCGTTTCCTCGACCGAGGTATGGGCGTTAGAGTTTTGCGCCCCGATGGCGCCCATTACCTTGTCGTACTCGTTTGGCACAGCGTACTTGGCCGCCACGCCCGAGATGGAATCAATCTGGTGGTAGGTTTTTTTGCGCGCCGCCGGGTCGTTGCGCTGGCTGCGGTACACCTCGTACAGCCGCTCAATCTTGTCCAGCTCAACCTTTTCCCTGGCCCAGTCTTGGGTGCCGAGCCGCGAGGTGCCCTTGAACACCATGTGCTCTAGGTAGTGCGCCAGGCCGGTGGCGGTGGCTGGGTCGTTTTTGGAGCCGGCGCGCACGGCCACGTAGGTCTGAATGCGCGGCGCGTCCTTGTAGTCGGAGAGGTAAACCGTCAGCCCGTTGTCGAGCTTGTAAATTCGCACCCCGAGCGGGTCATTGGGGACGGATTCGTAGCGGTACTGCTTGCCGGTGTTGGCCGCGGCAGCCGCGGCGGGCGTGGTAACCGGAACCGTAGCCGTCGCAGCGGGCTTGCTCGACTGGCATTGCGTGGTCAGGCCCAGCGCCGCGAATGCCGATAACAGTACTAAAAAAGGTTTATTCACAGAATTTCCGACAGGAAATAGGGTCTTTCAATAAAAAAACAAAGATAGAAGGCGACTAGAAGAATAAAAAACGAAATTTTGGGAAGCCCCGCAAGGGTCCGGAGGGTCAAATGCGGGCATGCCGCGCCCACAACTCGCCTTCCGGCTCAGGCTGCAGCAGATTAAAAATCCGCGTCCAGTCCCAGCCGCTGCTTCATTTCCTTGAGCATGGGAAACTTGTCGGCCAGGTAATCGAACTTGTCATTGGAGGTGTAGAGCTTGCGGGCCGTGGGGGCGGCCGTTACTACTTCGGGCTGCACATTCAGGCGCGGGTGGCCAGTGCGGCGGCGTAGCTCCGTCAGAAACTCCTGGCGGAAGTAGTTGAACTGGTCAATCTGAATCGGATTGTCCAGCTCCAGTACAATAACGTGCTCGGCGTTGGCCTGTACGGGGCGGTTGAGCACGGTGTACTCGCTCATGCGCTCCTGGGCGCGGCGTTCCTCCAC